>NZ_JAVKEW010000191.1:0-8192 GCF_040226375.1 Coleofasciculus sp. G2-EDA-02
ATCGACTATTTGAATCAGTAGAAGAACTAGAAAAATTGCTACATAAATTATTAAATGAAGGAGAGCTTATAATTAAATGGAATAGAAAAATCAAAAACAAAGGCAATGCTGTTTATCCGGTTTAGCTGCGTAGCAGCTTATTTCCAAAAACTCCATTTTGCTGACTGAACGTTTCTTGGGTGGGTTGGTTAATTATTTCTCCGACTCGTCCTAAACTACTGAGAACTCCCACTAAAATATCTGTCTTTGCTATTTCAGACCCTCTGTCAAATAAACCTTCAGCAATGAGAGGTTGGTTATCTGCGCCGCGAATTAGGAAGTTTCCGGGAGGTATCGGCACCTGGTGGATGCGTCCGCTGGAGTCGGGATAGACAATTGCCACTACGGTTTGAGATACCAGTCGGTTTGGGCGAGTTACGTTTTCTACTTCAGCGATTAAGATAGTGCCAGATGGTAAGGCGATCGCGCCATCGGTAGCCTTCATATCCTCAGTTAATTGGACGGCGAATCTTCCGGCTGTTGGGCTTTGGTCGGCTTCGTCCCAAATCATTGGCACGATTACCCTACCTCTGGCAGATGACCCGATGGCTATCTCTTTTGTGGCTATGCCATCATTGCTATTCGGGTTGACTGGTGTGCGGGAGAGAATGCCAGCTTCTCCTGCACTCATTCGGTTTGGGTTTGTACTTGAGTTTAAACTGGCAACTTCCGTATCTCCAATAGCGATCGCGGCTATCCCTGGTTCTGCCTCTGGTGTCGCTGATATCTGTGTTGGTTGTTGGTCTTGAGGGAGTGGTGTTGGTGTTGTCCCTACTGTGATTGGTGCCCAATTGCTGGCGATCGCACTTTCGGTATTTGAATCCTCGGTAACTTCTCCTCTGCTTTGCCCCAGAGAGGCTAATTGTGCCCAGCGTTCGTAGGGGTCTACTTTTTCGGCTGGAGGCGGAGGCGGTGATGGTATGGAACGCGGTGGGGATGGTGTAGGACGCGGCGGTGGTGTAGGTGGCTGTGGAGGAGAAACAGTCTGTACTACTCTGGGCGGTGGATTAGAGTTTTGAACGGGTCTTGGAGGCTGAGGGGTTCTAGCAACTGGTACAGCTTTTGGTTCAGGTTTTGATGTAGGTGTAGGCGTCGGAGTAGGGGAGGGTGTTGGGTGTTCTTTGGATACAGGGGGTTGGGCTTCTAAGGTTCGTTGCTGGTCTTGAAAAGCTAGACGACTTTTGAGTTCTCCCGATTCATCATTAGGAGGAGACGGAGTAACTTCAGGAGTAGATGTTTTTGCCTGTTGGCTGACGGGTTTAGGAGCAAAAAAGGTAAACCAGATAAATCCCAAAATGCCGATAACTACTCCAGTACCAGTTAGCACTGAAACCATACGGACTGATGCTTTTTCTGAAACTGGACGGATTTCTGCTGGCTCGTTTTCTTGTTTGATTCTGTATTTAGATGCTAGTAATTCGTCTGTTTCTTCGTCGTAGCCTGCTAACTCCCTTTCCTCATCGGGACTGAGTTCTTCGTTGCTGTTATTGATGGCATAGTTGGAGTCATTCACTACCTGAAACTCCTTATAACCATGGGAGTAGCTATTGACTTCATTGAGGGAGTTAATTTCCTTAAGCCGATGATCCTTAGTAATGCCAGAAGGTAAGTGGCTTCCTCCTTCTTCGATTTCATCGGGTTCGTTATCAAAATCGGGTTGGTTTTGGAATTCGTTCGTACTCATATTTTGACCTGCGTTTACTTGGGGTTGAATTCAGCAATCCTAGTGATTTCCAATCCGGCAGAGCGAAGTTCATAGACTTTTTGTTCAAACGCGGAGGCTTGGCTTCCCAAAGGGGGTGTTTGGATTTCTACAGCCTTTAACCTAAAAGTCCGATTGAAAGGAATTCTTTCATCTCTTCCTGATGAGCGGTCTACAAGCAGTCGTGTCGCTATCATGTCAATTTCCCATTCTCCTGGACGAATTTCTCTGGGTTCGGATACGAAAGAGATGATAACTGTAGAGCGTAATTGACCGGAGAAAACTGTATTGGGGACGAGTTCCGCTATTTTAAACAGGGAGGCTTTGCCGAACTCTGGCTCCATTAATAATGAGGCAAAATAGCTGCTGGTCGGAACTCGTTTTGAATTGACCTTAATGCCTGGATCTATTTCGTTAGTACCGGGTATTTTGTTGTCCCAGTTAAAGGTTAACTCAGTCCAATTTTTTACGACGTTTTGGATAACGGATGGATACCTGAAGAATCGATCTTGTTCAGAAACGTAGTAAGTCTGTCCATTGATTAACTGGACTTGGGTTGTTTTCATAGCCGCTACCGAATTGATTCGGAATGCTACAAACAGGTGTAAGATGAGGGTGAGGATATTGATCCCTGTGAGAATTAGGAAGCATAAAGCGAGTAAGTTTTTGGCTTCAGGCAGCAGTGCGGGTTGCGTGAATCGTTGAAGTTTCATGTCACCTAAATCCTTTGTGAATTGCCAGGGTTGTTGCTGCTCCTATGGCGTTACTCAATAAATCGACTAGTTGTTTTGCATTACCAGCAATGCCGTTGTACAAGGCAATTCCACCTCCACCGGCGATGAGAAGGGCTAATCCGGGTGCGAAGATGCTGATAAAGAATAAAAAGGCGACATCGCTAGCTAATTCGGCTCCAGAGTTGACCAGGACAACGGCTGCTAGTCCGACGATGATGTTGTAGCCAAGTTGCACGCCAAATAAACTCAAGAAACCTGTTGCCCAAGCCCAAATTGGTCTGCCTTGTAAAGGGAGTAGGGATAAACCCATGGCAATGGGTGAGAATAATGCTGTCAGCAGCAGCGCGGCTTCGAGGATGTTTACGAACGCCCACTGTAGGCTGTAGAGGATGAATCGAATTATGGGAATTGCCTTTTCTCTAAATACTGAGCCGGGGTCAGTTATGAAGGTGACGGCATCTTGGGCTGCACCGGGTAAACTGTTATTCCAAAGTGTTTCAGCAAAGGCTCGTAAGGCTTGCAGAGAGGCGGAGCCAGCGGCTTTTCTTTCAGCTTCATCGACAATTTTTTGAGCAGCTTCTCGCTTGGAATTCCAGCAAGTTACCAGTTCTTCGCCGACTTTATTTCGACACTCGCTGTAGAGGTTTTCTAGTTGTTGTTTACCAATGTTGCTGATGGTAACGTTTGCAATGGCGTCTCTGAATGTGAGTTCTCCCAGTTGGGCTTCGAGAACGCTTTGTACTTGTTTGTAGGCAAAATTTCTGGTAAAAATGACGGTATTTGCCAGCAATTTACCGTTAGCACCCAGGAACAGCATGATCACAAGCGGCCAGATGAATAGTGCGGCTAGCTCTGACCAAGACTGTTTTTCGATGATGTCTTTTCCACTGGTGAGAGTTAAGAAGAGGATGCTAACGGCAGCTAGGGTGATACCGAGGGATACTAAACCCACCCACAGTCCAGAAGCAATTGGGTCGATTGTGTCGATCCAAAGTCTGTTCCAAGATTCTGATGTTGCCCTAGCCAGGTTAATTGATTCGCTAACAATGTCTAAGGCTGACCCTTCCCCCCCAGTTGTTGGTGGTGTAATTTGTGCTAGAAATTCCATCATTGGTTTTAAGGGAAAATATCAAGGGACTGTTGGCGGTGGAGTTGATTCCACGCGCCTGTGTTGATTTGGGTAGAGAGGTAACTTTGGTTAAGCTTGGTTACTAATTAGAAGTAGCAAACCTGTTATTGGAGGTAGGTGTTAGGCTGTCGCTATCGGTTTGTTCTCCCAAGTAACCGCCACCAGGAAGCATTAGCATTCCCGCCTGCAAGCTAGCTTGGTTTCCAGAGGCTATGCTGCCTCGGCGATCGCTTGTGTTGATGGCGGATATTTCTTTGGCAGCTTGTGACAGCAAAACGTTGTTAATGGCTCGGTCGGTACGACCTTGTTGAGCCTCTTGGAGAATCCTTTCATTCACTTGTGCGTTTAGTGCTGTTTGCTGTGATAGGTTCTGTAGAATTTGTTGGGTAACATCGAGGCTTTGGGACTCTTCGCCCAGTTGGATGTTTTGTTGGGTGTCTTGTTTAGTTGCTTCTAGAACTTGGCGGCTATTCACTTGTGCTTCTTGGCTGAGAGTGGAGCCATTAGCAATGCCAACAGCCGCGTTTCGTTGGGCTTGTCCGTCAAATTCAGACATGATGGAGTAGGAGCCTTTGCCGTCTAATTGGCTGGATTTGGTTTCAAGTAAATCTGATAGCTGTGTTCCTTCAATGTTAGATGTGGGAACCTTGATAATTTGGCGGCTGACTTGGCTCAAATCGGGAATGTTTATGGCTCCTAGAGAGGAAGAAAGTATCTCATTCAATGGATCGAATAGTTCGTTCTCTACGAAGCCGCCAATGTCATCCATAAACTGATTGACCTGTTTCAGGGTACTTTCGATAGGAGTAGAGAGGCTACCAGAAGAAGTTGGAGTGTTAACTCCCGGTGTTTGCGTTTCAGGGACAAAGGGAGAATTCGTTTGTGCTTGGCTTGGCTTGATTTGGGCAATTAGCCCCAGATTGAGCAAGAGAGCGATTACAGTTAATTTTGTAATCGGACGTGGTATTAATTGAATTCGAGATTTCATGATGCTCATTTTTTACTTGTTACAAGTTGTCTAGAGTTGTTGGTTGGTTGAGTGGATGCCTTCATCGGCATTTTTGAGTTTCGACCGATGTGGTCAAAGCCTTTTCCTTCTTTTACCGCTGGGATATAGTCTTGGGTAAAATGTTTTAGCCCTTGGAGTTGTCCTTTAAGGGTTGGAGGGTATTGGGACAGGATGCGATCGCGGGCTTCTTTTTCATTTTGGTTGTTAGCAATGGATGCCAACATCATCTCTCCGGGATAGAATCGTGTACGCCAGAATCTTCCTCCTTTTTCAATTAACCAGCAGGAGGAGAGTTCGGCAGTTCTGGGAAAGAAAGCTTCGGTGGCATTTCGACTGATAATTTGTGGGTCGTAGCCCAGGTATCTTTGAGCGGCTGCTACTCCAGAGTTGGTGATTCTTCCGGTAATTTTGTAAACCATGTTTTGCATAATTTGAGCGCCAGCCGAACACTCGCAGATAGCATCAAAGTCTTGACTTAAAAGTACGACAGCTATACCATCTTTTCTGCCTGTTGCACAGAGTTCGCCAACAACTGATGCAAATCCATCTTTCTTCAGAAGTACGCTTAATTCATCGCCAATAAATAGACTTTTGGGATGAGAAAGAGCGTTGCGGATACAAGCGGTATGGGCGTTAATTGCCATTAGGTAAGCATCTTGTTCGTTGGATAGTCCTGACAAGGCAAAGAATTTGACAGCCGGTTCTGGTGAAAATGTACTGGGTCTACCAATTGCTTTTCCTAAGCGGGATGTGAGTAAGGCATTTCCTTGGCTGAGGATTTGGTTAATCGCGAGTCTGTCTAAATCCTCAAAAGATTTTAGGTTGAGTCTTTCTTTGCTACAGAATCTCAGCAAGTCTTTGAGAGTTGGTATTTGCTGCCATTCGGGAGATTGCCAACCTTTTTCAAATGCCCTATTGTATCGAGCAATAATTTCTGGATCTCTGAGGTACATATCGAGCATTCGTAGGATCAGAGAATCGACCCGCTGTGCTAGGTGGGGGTTGTGAATTTTGCCCATGGCGATCGCTACCAGTGCCTTGCGGATAAATTCCTTCCAAGATTCCATCCGCCGTTCTCTTTCTGGTTTGTCAAACTTGCGGAGGTCTGGCGGTTCTACTAAGTTGCTAGAACCCTGGCTGATGTCGTAATATGCACCTTGGTTGCCCAGAAGTTCAATGGCTGTTTTGAATGTACTGTTACCGCCGCTGCTAATATCCATTCCCACAACAGGAATGTTATTCGCTAACGCTTCAATGGCAAAACGCCATCCCAAAACACTCTTACCTGAACCTGATTCCCCAGTAATCAAAGCGCGGCTAGTTTGGTCGTAGAACAGGTCGATAAAAATTGGTTTTCCACCCCGTCCTGTGATGAATTCGACTCCTTTTTTATCGATGTCACGAGGGACGGTTAGAGGGAGAACTCCAGCAACTGTTTCGGTATCGAGGGTAAGGCGGCGTTCGCTTAAAAACGAACCGCTGTGTAGCAGCCATTTCCAAGTAATGGGGAGGCATTGTAACCAAATGTCCCAGGCGATATTGCGTTCGCGGATAACTTTGGCGGTTCCAAAACTGTTACACAGGACATTACAGGCTTGATTGAGTTCTTCGGAAGTGTTTCTGTACACCAAAAAAGCGACGGCTGTATTTAACGGTACGGCTCCTTTGTAAAGCCTTCGTTGCGCGTCAAAAGATTCTTCTTGTTTAATTTCAGCACCAATATCACGTCCTTGCCCTTTGATTAATGCCCGACTACTGGCGGTTTTTGCTCCTTTAGCTTGTCGAGCTAGGTTGTCGTTGATAACAACTTTGTTTCCTACACTAATTTCAACCCAGGCTTCCGTATTGTGAACGTAGGTTGAGGACATAACTTCCCAAAGCCATTTCAACTGTTGTCGGGTATTTGTCCAGCCTGTGGGTGCGTCGTACATCGTCAGGACACCGCATTCTTTGCCTTTTCCTGCTAAATAGACGCGATTGTTACTCTGGCGATGTTCGGGACAGGACGATATACCATTAATTCCTTCGATTAAGACGGTACAAATGTGTTTTTCAGTTGTTTTAATTTCGTTGAGTTTATAGCCTGTGGAGGTTTCCTCTAATTTGACAACTTGAGGGACGGCTGGAGCTTCACCATTGTTAAATCGTTGCCAAAGCCACTTCCAAAGTTCGGCTGTGTTCATGGGACTGATGTCTAGTTCCATCTTGGTATTGAGCAAAATTTCCCAACGAATGAATCCTTCTTCAAAAGCATTGAGAAGTAGTTTGGTGTAAAACTGCTCCCTGTAGATTCGTGCGTTACCAGTAATCGTTCCAATGAGCGCCTCCCACAAATTTTTCACTCCATCAATGGTTTTGCTAATAAAATCTCTCGATGTTTGTTCGCCTTCCCCATCTGCTGTCCAAGTACAGAAAGCAATTTGTTCCCATATCTGTCTGCTGCCTTTATGGGTTAGCTGTTGAATGCGGCGTTGTTCGTTTCGGATAAGTACGGACACGGGTTTGAGATTAGCAGTATCAGCCAACTTCTCTAGCTCTTGGCGTCTGGTAGTATCGTCGCTATAGCATCCCGTGCAGAAGGTAATTTTTTCACTAGGAAGGATATCTTTCATTCCTTCTTCAATGGAAACGGCAAACCCTGATACTTCGCTTCTGAACAGTAGATTATGGAGTCCTTGGGTGCGAAATCCAAATACCAGTTGATAGCTAGACCCGTTATTGAGGAGCATTGCCGATACTTGTCTACCGTCTTTATTGATTTCGACTAAACAACAGAGGTTAGTTTCGTTTTGGAAGGGCATAAATCTGCTAGTTCCTCCGTACTGATTGGGAACAATTTTGGGCTTTAGTTTGATTCTGATTTTTGAATGGTAGGCTTTTCCTTGGATACGGGCAGGACGTTTAGAAGGGATGGGAGAAATATAAAGACTGTCGCCGTTGCACCACTCATCCCCAGGAGGCTTTCGGAATTTGTCGGTAAATAGATGGGGTTGATTTCCTGTTAGGAGCCACCAGCTTACGATTAACCAAAGCGAGACGGTAAAGAACCAACCTAACCCTAAGCTGAAAAACCCCATCGTAAAGATGTATGCAATGATGCTCAGAAAGAACCAAGGGACGATTTGGTTAGCAGGGATAAAGCCAATGCTTGCCTGTTTACCCAGGATTTTGTTGACTCTGATGAAGTCCTTGTCTGGATCTCGTAAAGTCATTGATGGCTCCTTGTTTTATTTCAAAAATGTTAGGATAGTGCCGATTCCTAGTGGGGGAACACTGGGCATTAATCTAGCGGTAGTGCCAGTCCCATTACCGATGAACAAAAAGGTGACTACATCAAGGGCGATGACAATGCCGAAGGCTAGGGCAATTTGTGTGACAATTGGACGCCAATCGTTTCCTTGTTGTGCTTGGTTATAGGCGAATAAAGCAGCGGCGGCTACTAAGCTGCTACGCAGCTTAATTGTATAATATAAAGACAAGGTAAAGAGCGCGGTCGCCAGGATATGCCAGCTAAAAATCATCTGTCTCAAGAGCAGAAAGAAAGACTGATTAAACTCCTAAAGGAAGCTAATGAGTATT
>NZ_JAVKEW010000192.1:0-24547 GCF_040226375.1 Coleofasciculus sp. G2-EDA-02
TTGATAATTGACAATTGATTAATTGGGTCTAAGACCTCTTCGTTTACGAAGAAATTAAAAAAGATTTTCCTTAATTTCAATCCTCTTCTTTTAAGGAGAGGTCATTATCCATTGTTCATTATCCATTGTCAATTTTTGAATTCTAAACCATTCAAACTCTGAATAACTGAGGAATGATCGGTCGTTCTCCCTGTTGAAACTTTTGCCAAGTCTCTCGCAAAAATGTTGGTGCCGGATGATGAGAATCATACACCACAATCGCGTTCGTGAGCGTTCGTTTTGGATTCACCAAAATCCTCCCCCTGTGGTATAATGCGCTAGATGCTCCGCCATCTAAATTCATCGCCTCACTACACCCAATTGCCCGCATTACCTTCGCCTCTCGCCATAAAGGTAAGGGAACTAAAAACGTGACCAAGATTAGTTTTTTCCCACTGGCTGGAAACCCGATCGCACAGCGATGCGCTACACCCATAACACGCGGATCAGTAAATCCTTCACTACGCGGCGCTAACCAAACTTTCCCTTGTCTCAAAAGTCTAGGTCCCCCTGTCAGCGAAAACCAATGTTGACCCCAATCAGGTGTTCCATCCACTCGCGCTGTCACCAATTCCGGTTGGTTTCCCACCCGCAATCCCAGTGTTGTACCATAATTTTCCCAGGGACTGTATTTAAGAAACATCCCGGCTGATACTATATTTCCCATCAGCCGTTTTGGATCTTGCTTACTAAAAAATGTGCCATTCGCAACGATAGCAGCATGATAGCGGCTAACCATATTACCAAAAGATTCCTCACCAATCGTCCCTTGATGATTTCCCAGAGTGGAATTATTAGCTAAGCCAATGGCGATAAAGGTATTTGGGTTTGTCAAATCAATGTGGGTTTGATACAGGGGAACTCCGAGAATCGTACTGCGCCGAAGACTGACAGACTCGGCGGCGACTGGAGAAACAAGTGCTAACCCTTGGGCGAAAGCCGCACCACCAAGGACGAGAAATGAGCGTCGGGTGAGTTTTCGGTGATGGCTGGATAAGTTTTGATGTGACATTGGTACAATCTCAACAGGACTAGCCGTTATAAACACCAACTTGATGCGCTGGGTTTATAACTGGGTGGATTGCAACCTGGTGATTAGTAATTGGGGAAGAGGGAAGGTTTGTGTAGTATTAGAATAGGGTTCCTCGTTCCTCCAGGAACCTGATGAATAGGTTTGCTTCGCTGACAATAAATACTGGATTCTAAAGATTAATCCGGACAATTGTTTTTAAGTATCGGGGTTGAAGGTAACTATGAGTAAAGCGGTTTCCCTGGATGAGTTATGGGAGTCAACGCCACCTAGCGAGCAAGTTTTTCAACCCGATCAATTGGTAGGGCTTCCTGATGCGGTACAAGGCTATCTGAACCATGCGATCGCGCCAGGAACGAAATTAGCTTCTGCGGTGCGACTGCGGATGCATGGCGAAATTAAACTGCGGGGTTGGCTTCCTTTTACCGCAGAACAAGTCATCTGTTGGCGTCGAGGTTTTATCTGGCGGGCGGCGGTACGGATGAAGGGTTTACCGATTTGGGGTTCGGATCGGCTTGTGGATGGTGTTGGGGCGATGCGGTGGAAGTTGTTAGGGCTGTTTCCGGTGGTAACGGCTTCGGGTGAGGATATTACGCGATCGGCTGTAGGGCGAATGCTGGGGGAACTTTTTTGGTTACCCTCTGTTCTATGTCAACCTGATGTATCCTGGACGGCATCAGATGCAGTTCATGCCCATGCTAGTTTAACCCGATTTGGGGAGAGTACAGAACTTATCCTCACGATTGATAATCAAGGGCGGTTGGAGAGTGCCAATCTGAGGCGTTGGGGTAATCCTGAAGGTGCTGAGTTCCATTATGCAAACTTTGGCGGTTTTATAGAGGAAGAAGGAACGTTTTGCGGCTATACTATCCCCACTCGCTTGTTGGGTGGATGGCATTTTGGTAGTGAGCGCTTTGAGTCAGAAGGGGCATTTTTTCGAGCAACTATTGATCAAGCAATCTATCGTTAAACCTCTTGTCGGAGCGACTTGTTTGCATAAATTAACAACTAGAGAAACAGGGCGGGTTTAGTTACATTGGGGTGCAACGGAAAAGATAGTAGTAAAACCCGCCCCTACAGAGGATTGGGTCGCCCTTTTCTCACAATAAACAGGGCGGGTTTAGTCACATTGGGGTGCAACGGAAAAGATAGTAGTCAAACCCGCCCCTACAGAAGCTGATACTGTGGAATCAGTCATTCAGGATTTACGCTCCACGAAAAGAGGGGTGTGGAAACCCGCGCAGGCGGGTTTTGTTTGTGTAGCTGCGGTTTAAACCGCCCCCCCTGGCGTCGGCTGAAACCGGGATGAGAAGCAAAAACCCTGCAACAATCGATAACATAAGTAAAAATAGATCACAATTGAACCGATAAACCTTGTTATCTCTAGGATGGATAAGTCTAAGCGTCTAAAATCCAAAATCCGATCCTAGTCTCATCGTTAAACACCATGCCCAAATCTCCCAAATCCCTCAGCGGTAACCAAATCCGACAAACGTTCCTGGAATTCTACGAAAAACGGCAACACCAGGTTTTGCCGTCGGCTTCCTTAGTCCCCGAAGATCCCACCGTGTTACTCACCATCGCCGGGATGTTACCCTTTAAACCGATATTCCTGGGACAACGCCAGTCGGAATTTTCCCGCGCCACCACCTCGCAAAAATGTCTCCGCACCAATGATATAGAGAATGTGGGACGCACGGCGCGACACCATACCTTCTTTGAAATGCTGGGCAATTTTAGCTTTGGCGACTATTTTAAAGAACAAGCGATCGCGTGGGCATGGGAATTATCCACCAAAGTCTTTGCATTACCTCCAGAACGCCTGATAGTGAGTGTGTTTCGAGAGGATGACGAAGCCTTTGCCATCTGGCGGGATAAAATTGGTATCCCAGCTCATCGTATCCAGCGTATGGGCGAAGAAGATAACTTCTGGGCATCGGGTCCCACGGGTCCTTGTGGTCCTTGTTCAGAAATTTATTACGACTTCCACCCGGAAAAAGGGGACAAGGCTATCGATTTAGAAGATGACACCCGGTTTATTGAGTTCTATAACCTGGTGTTCATGGAATACAACCGGGATGTTGAGGGGAATCTTACCCCCCTGAAAAATAAAAATATTGACACCGGCTTGGGATTAGAACGGATGGCGCAAATCCTCCAGCAGGTTCCCAATAACTATGAAACTGACCTAATTTTCCCGATCATCAAAACCGCTGCTGAGATTGCTGGACTTGATTATGCCAAAAGTGACGAGAAGACTAAAGTATCCCTAAAAGTGATTGGCGATCACATTCGCGCCGTGGTTCATCTCATTGCTGATGGGGTTACCGCCTCGAATAATGGGCGCGGCTATATCCTGCGTCGTTTAATCCGGCGAGTGGTGCGCCATGGGCGGTTAATTGGCATTGCCCAAGGCGAGTTTACCACCCAAGTTGCAGAAAGCGCGATCGCACTGGCAGAAGACGCCTATCCGAATGTGCGACAACGGGACGATTCGATTAAAGCTCAATTGCAACGAGAAGAATCTCAATTCCTCAAACGCATAGAAAACGGCGAGAAATTATTGGCAGATATTCTGGCGACAAAGCCCCAGCAAATTTCTGGGGTGGATGCCTTTACCCTCTATGATACCCATGGATTCCCCTTAGAATTAACCCAAGAAATTGCCGAAGAACAAGGGATTACTGTAGATTTGGCAGGCTTTGAAATTGAAATGGAGAAGCAGCGCCAACGGGCGAGAGATGCCCATGAAACTATTGATTTGACGGTACAGGGAAGCTTGGATAAGTTAGCTGAACATATCCAGGGCACGACGTTCTTGGGGTATAGTGAACCGCATTCTATCGCCCAGGTTGAAGCCTTATTAGTCGAAGGTAAAGCGGTAGAATCAGCAGAATCTGGTACTGATGTTCAGATTATTTTAGACCAAACCCCCTTCTATGCCGAATCCGGGGGGCAAATTGGCGATCGCGGTTATTTGTCGGGCGATAATTTAGTGGTACGGATTGAAGATGTCAAGAAAGAATCCGACTTCTTTGTCCATTTTGGTCGCGTGGAACGGGGAATGATAAATCTGGGGGATACCGTTACCGCTCAAATTGACCGCGCCTGTCGCCGTCGCCTCCAAGCGAATCATACGGCGACTCATTTATTACAAGCGGCGCTGAAAAAGATTGTTGATCTGTCTATTTCCCAAGCCGGTTCCTTAGTCGCTTTTGATCGCCTGCGGTTTGACTTCCATTGTTCCCGTTCCCTGACTGCAGAGGAATTGGCACAAATTGAGGAGCAAATTAATACTTGGATTGCTGAAGCTCATGGCGCAGATGTCGCTATAATGTCCCTTACAGATGCCAAGGCAAAAGGTGCGATCGCGATGTTTGGGGAAAAGTATGCTTCGGAGGTACGGGTTATCGATTTCCCTGGTGTTTCTATGGAACTCTGTGGGGGGACTCATGTGAATAACACGGCTGAAATTGGTGTATTTAAAATTGTCTCTGAAACGGGGGTTGCTTCCGGTATTCGGCGCATCGAAGCGGTAGCCGGTCCTGCGGTATTGGATTATTTGAACCTGCGGGATAAAGTGGTCAAAGAATTATGCGATCGCTTTAAAGTCAAACCCGAAGAAATCCCTGATCGAATTACCAATATCCAGAACGAACTCAAAGCCTCTCAGAAAGAATTAGACGCCGTGAAACAAGAATTGGCTTTAGCCAAATCTGATCAGTTATTGAGTATAGCTGAATCGGTGGGTGAGTTCAAGGTTTTAGTGGCAAATCTAGGAGACATTGAACCTGACGCCCTGAAAACCGCAGCGGAACGACTTCAGCAAAAATTGGGCGAAAGTGCGGTTATTTTAGGTTCATCTCCTACAGAAGGAAAAGTTAGTTTAGTCGCGGCGTTTAGCACCAAAGTCCAGAAAGACAAGAAACTACAAGCGGGTAAATTTATTGGTGAAATTGCCAAACTTTGTGGCGGTGGCGGTGGGGGACGTCCCAATTTAGCCCAAGCTGGGGGACGAGACGCTAGTAAGTTACCGGAAGCCTTGGATACGGCAAAACGTCAGTTAATTGAACAGTTGCAGTAATCATGTAGGGTGGGCAATGCCCACCTTTTTTTCCTATAAATTAGGCAAGGTATAGTGGTGCATTACGGCAAGATCGAGATAAAAGGAATTATAATGACTCTAATCATGCCTAATGCATCTTATTAAACGCTAAAAATGATTACTAAACCAGAAAAAGAAAATATCGTCATAAAGATATGTTATGTAGGTTTGCTACTTTCATCTCTCCTGAGTCGGGTAAAATTCACTTATTTTAGTTCTTTTAGCCTGAGTATCCATTATCTCTTGATTCCTCTATTTTCCACTCTATTAATTCTTTTGAACCTAAAAAGCCTAAAAGAATTTTGGATTGCTCACCCAAAAATATTGGCAGCTATTGGATTATTATATATCTGGATCTGGGTCTGTGCATTTTTTAGCAATTTCCCCACCACTGCCCTAACTTACACGATAAAATACACCGATTATTTTTTCATATTTATTGCTTTTTTAAGCCTAAACTTTCCCAAACCGAAAAGCATCAAATATTACTGCCTAACTCTATTAGTTATAATACAAGTCATAGCTATTTTAGGTTTGGTAGAAATAGTCTTCCCCAAAATGTGGATGTTTAGACTGTTAAAGTATCCTAGCTTCCATCCTCAGATTGGTTCAATCATGCAAAACCCAAATCAGTTTGGCGTTTTAATGGCGATAGGCGCGAGTTTGACTCTGATTCTATACCAGAAAAAAGTTATTTCTACAATTTACTTATATATCAGCGAAGTCCTGTTAGTTATTTCCCTAGCAATTTCTACAAGCAGAAATGCCTGGTTAGTGTTTATTTTAGGTTTAGTTCTACTTAGGGGAACAAAAATAATCAATAACATTAAGTTTATTTCGTTGTCTTTCTTGTTAGTTATTTGTATTTTATTGTATCCCCCGGCTAATTATAAACTAGGACTCGTTAATTCTAATATATTGCCTGGATTTGAGCTATTGAATCAAAACTTTTCCAACCCGAGTTCCCTTGAAACAAAAATATCAAATCCCAAATCAACAGCTTTGTCGAGATTAGCTTTATGGAAAGCGGCTATTAGTGAAATGACTAAACAACCAATAACAGGCATAGGACTAGGCGTTTTTGCCGAACATATAGGAAGAGAAGTTTTTGGTGTCAAAGGTTTTCACGCCCATAATATATTTTTAAATATAGGTACAGAACTGGGAATACCTGGATTACTAATATTTATTGGTTTTTTGTTGAAAATAGCATCGGATCTCAAGCCGAGTAATTTTGTCACTGTCATCATACTTCTATTTTTAGCATCGCAAATGCTTGACTTTTTCATTGAAGACTATACCTTTACAACGATTGAGCTGTATTTTTTATCCCTAGCAGTTATATCAGGAATAAAAGTTGAACCAACGCTCAAATAAATTTAGATTTTACTATGACTCAACAACACCCATTAAAAAACCATCATTTCTATCTCATATTCCCTAATATCTTTGAATTTAAGGGAGGAGTGCAGGTTTATTCAGCTTTCTTGCTCAAATCATTACAAGAGTTATATCCGGATGCCAATTATGACATTTTCATCAAGTATGATAAAAACGATTCAAAAAACCTGCAAAATCTCCAATTTCTACCCCATACTAAATTTCACTATTTCGGACATTTTCCCCGATTGCTACAAACTATACTTTTGGCAATTACAATAATTGTACAAGGCATTTGGCAGCGTCCAAGTTTAGTAATATCTACCCATATCAACTATGCGATCGCTTGCTATATACTTCAACGAATAAATGGAGTCCCTTACTGGTTCATTGCTCATGGTACCGAGGTTTGGTCTACAGAAAGAAAATCCCACAAACTCGTATTACAGGGAGCCGAAAAAGTCATTGCTGTTAGTGAATATACACGACAGAGAATAATCAAAGAGCAAAATATTGATACCGATAAAATTCATATATTATTTAATACTTTTGATTCTAAACAATTCCAGATAAAGTCTAAACCAACTTACTTACTACAACGGTATAATATAACCCCCAATCAACCGATAATATTAACAGTAGCTCGCCTGGGTCGTATGGCACAGCATAAAGGCTACGATCAAATTCTCCATGCCTTAGTCAAAATTCGTCAGCATATTCCCAATATTCACTATATTCTCGCGGGTAAAGGTGATGATAGACCGAGGATTCAAACCTTAATTACCAGCTTGAACCTCGATGATTGCGTGACTTTGCCGGGATTTTTGACAGATGAGGAATTATGCGATCATTATAACCTCTGTGATGTGTTTGCGATGCCCAGTCAGGGGGAAGGCTTTGGCATTGTCTTTTTAGAAGCATTAGCTTGTGGTAAACCTGTGTTAGCCGGGAATCAAGATGGTTCTGTTCAACCTCTGGTTAGTGGGGAATTAGGATGCTTAGTTGATCCCAATGATGTAGAGGATATTGCTACCAAACTCATTGAAATTATCCAAGGACATTATGGGAATAAAATGGTGTATAATCCAGAAGGGTTACGAAAAAGAACAATTGAATTGTTTGAATTGAATCAGTTTAAAACAACCCTGGCAGCATTATTGTCTTCTAATTTAAAATAAGCCCCGACACCCGCCAAGAACTCAAGTTCTTGGCTTATAGCTGAAGTCCATTAAAATGGACTAAAACTAGAGATGCCGTCGGGCAGCGAGATAACTGTAAGGGTTTAGTTCCTGGGGTTTCAACCCAAGATGGTTTAACGCCAGTGGTGCAAGATATGAGTATTAACGTGAAGTTTTCCTGAGGTTTTCCCAACCTACCGACTTTCCTCAAACGCCAAATAGGAGTCTATAGGCGGGCACATTTTCCCATTATAAAAAATTATCCCCCAAAACCGAAACCCTGTCAAGCGATCGCGTCCGATCAAATCCGATCAAATCCGGTTGAATACTCACACAAGGCAGACGGCAGAAGGTAGAAACAAAGAAGAGAAGAATAAGTGTTTAGACGGACATGATATCATAAGCAAATATCAAGCACCTTCACCCAAATTAAATGAACTTCCGCCTCGCCAAGATCGTTTCAATCCCTTTGTGGATAATTTTCATGACAGCTCTTTAGATCGCACCCCTGATATTGGCAACAGAAGAAACCGCCGCCGTAGCTAGACAAATGGGATAAGGGTCTGCCAAACTAGAAGATAATCTTGAGCATCTTCATCATGAATCGCCTCAATCACCACGCCTATAAAATTCTCTGTGCAGAAGTTCACCACTGCACCGGAGACTCCTCAGTCAATCAGGTAGAACGAGAAATCGTCCTCAAGCGGTTAAAAAAACTGCGATCGCAACCCGGTGCCCCCGCTTCATTAGCCGAACTACGAGAAGCGATTGTGGATGTGTTACCCCAATTCAGTGAAAAAGAACTCAAGAAAGCGGCAAAAGCTAATCAGCCGCCGGGACTACTTAGTAAAATGGCTTGGACAGGGGCAATCCTGGGGAGTATGGCGGGTTTTGTTTGGCTGGTTAATCTGCCTTATCCAATGATCCGGCGTCCAGTGGCGCGGACAGCACCACTGTTAATATTACCCAGTTATATCCAGATGGATCATAGCTATCGCCAAACCATTCGCAACGTTGAACAAGCCGATCAACTGATTAATAATTCAACCAGTGCCGCAGATTTCAGTTTAGGGGAAGAAAAAGTTAAGTTAGCCCAAACTCATCTGGATCAATTACCTGTCTGGTTCTTAGGTTACGAACCCAAATTCTACTGTAGCTTATTTAACTGTAGCTGGAAATTCACCTTCGATGAATTTGAACGCGCTCGTACTAACGTCGCTCGTATGGAAGCCAAGGTATTCCAGGAGAAAAATGCTCAGATTGAACTAGAGAAAGCCGAAACTGTACTCAATCAAGCCAAACAGCAGTACCAGCAAGCCGCAACGCCAACTGATAAACAAAACGCGATCGCACAATGGCGTTCAGCAATTGATCAATTAGAGCAAATCCCCTCAGCTACCCTCGCCGGACAAACCGCGAAAACCAAGTTCCTCGCTTATCAAAGGGACTTTCAGCAAGTGGTTGGCTTTGCGGCGGATAACCAACGTACCGGTTCCCTGATTGGTGCGGCTCAAGAATTTGCTTTTGCGGCGGCTAAATCGGCTCAAAATCCGCCCCACACTGTCGCTGAATGGCAACAAATCCAGAAACTTTGGCAACAAGCGATCGCGCGATTGGAAAAAGTTCCCCTAGATGATCAAGGTTATCTAGAAGCCCAAAAATTACTTGCCACTTATCAAACGAATTTAGGTATTATCCAAACTCGCTCCTCAGCCGAGGCAGAATCAATACAAGCCCTCGATGAAGCTCAACGTCAAATTCAACGTTTGCTCGCCAACACACCTACCGATGCGGCGATTGATCGGAATCTGACCCTTAGTCAGCTTCAGGGTATTATTAATCAACTCAATAAGGTACAATCTGGGACAACATCCTACCCGAAAGCTCAAGAACTTTTGCTCTCAGCCCAAAATAAACTTAAGCAGGTTCAACCCTAAAAAAAGTCATTTGTCATTCGTCATTATACCAATAATAAACCTTCTATCTTCTGCTATAAAATCTGGAGATGGTTAACCCGGTAAAATAATTGAACGAACCTCTAATGATGCGATCGCCTTGAACCGAATTCAGTTCCTACCCCATTTCCCCCAGCGACTCCTCGGATTCCTGCTCACATTTCTCCTACTCCTGATTCCCCTACCCGCCTTAGCCGCCACCCCAGAACGCCAACCGTTAACCCTGGAACTCCTGGAAGAACGCCTAGAATCGCCGATTCAAAGCGAAGGCGTTTCCACGATTGATCTGCGCCAGTTCGTTATTGACTTAACCAACGAGAATACAGACTTTCGAGATCAGTTCTATCAACACCTGCAAAGCCAGCTAACTCGTTCTAAAACTCCTCTGGCTTTAGACTTAAGTGAATCCTTGATTCAAGGAGAGTTTACGGCTAGCAAATTAGGCTTACAAACCGCCCTCTCTCAAGCCACGTTACCCTCATTATTAACTAAAAAAGAACAAGCACAATTGGCAAAAGATGCTCGCTTTATCAGCGAATCAAAAGACCAAGTTCCCTCAATTACTGTCTTTCGGGGTACTCTCAAACTGAATCAAACCCGTCTCAGTGGTGCGATTAATTTCGCGAATACTTTCTTTCTGCAACGCTTAGAAGTATCTGATGCTGTGTTTATCCAAGAAGTGGATTTTTCAGGGAGTAGTTTTAGCCAGTCCGTTGATTTCAGTAATACTACATTTGGTCGAGATATTAACTTCAGCGGTGATACCTTCTTTGATCAGGCTGGGTTTACTCAGGTAGAGTTTAAAGGGATGGCGGATTTTAGTCGTTCTACATTTTATGGGAAGGGGAATTTTAGTCAGGCGGAATTTGTCCAGCTTGCCAATTTTACCGGAAGCCAATGGCTAGAAGATGCAGATTTTTCCCAAGTGATTTGGCGCGATCGCACGTTGTTGAGTAAGAGTCGATTTACTCAGTCGTTGTTACTAAACGAGGCGACGTGGGAAAAGTCTATTAGCCTGCGGGGAAGCCAGTTTCAGCAACCGATTTTAATGCGGGATGCGAGTCTACTGGATCAAATGGATTTGAGTAATACGCGCTTTTCCGCCAATGCTTATGTTAATGTCGCCGGGATGACCTTTGACTCCGACGAAGCCAAACTATTTGGTGATGCCGGTCATGTGGGAAAAATTCTATCAGTTCCTCGACTCGAAGGCAATGAGGATGTACTGCGGAATTTAGTCCGGAACTTTCGCGAACAAGAACAAATTCCCGATGGCAATTCTTTAGATTATCTGCGGGAACGGTTGCGACGGGAACAATTGTGGGGACGACTGGTGGGTAGCTTTTTCCAGTTAATGAATCGCCAGGATACCCCTGTGCGATCGCGCCATTGGCTAATTGATGCTTTACACTGGGCGGGGTTGAGTTTACTGCTGCTATTAAGTGCCGATGGTACAAGTTTTGGCTTAGTTTTCGGCGTGGGAATTGG
Source organism: Coleofasciculus sp. G2-EDA-02 (assembly GCF_040226375.1). Lineage (NCBI taxonomy): Bacteria > Bacillati > Cyanobacteriota > Cyanophyceae > Coleofasciculales > Coleofasciculaceae > Coleofasciculus > Coleofasciculus sp. G2-EDA-02. Next base: position 11,176 of record NZ_JAVKEW010000192.1, read on the forward strand.
CTAAATTATTATGATTTTAGTTTTAATAATTTACTTAAGTTTGGTTTTAATGATATTCGCCTGAGAGAGGAACATGTTCCCGGTATTATTATGACCTTGGCTTGGTATCAGTGGGGTTTGGGTCTTGCTTATATTGCCCTGCTATTGTGGACGCTTTCGCGGACGATTCCTGGGCTAAATTTACTGATTTATCTGAAATAGTAACACTGATTTCTCTGATTTGGTGGAACGGTAGCGGTAGGGGGTGAGAGGTTAGTCCCACTGATTTCACAGAAGCGCTAGTTCTCAAGTGGCAAAGGATAAAAAGATGATTCGATTGTTGGGGAAATTATTTACTTTTCTGTGTCAATCTGTGTCCCCCACATATCGTAGGGTGGGCATTGCCCACCAGCGTTAAGGAGCGTACTATTCGTGTATTCGGGTTTCGCGATCGCACGTTGGTTATCGTGAGACTTCTTTTGAGTGTCATTCAATCCGTGCCATCCGTGTTACCCAAATCCCCCAAGTCATCAAACTCCAACATAACCGCCGCGACGAATTTCCCTCAGACCATATAAAATAAACAGGATTCACGAATAGTCACGCAATCACCAACACCTATGCCTCGCCGCGACGATCTTCACAAAATCCTGATCTTGGGTTCTGGTCCCATTGTTATTGGACAAGCCTGTGAGTTTGACTACTCCGGCACTCAGGCGTGTAAAGCCCTCCAGCAGGAAGGCTACGAAGTGGTACTGGTTAACTCCAACCCAGCCACAATCATGACCGACCCAGAAACCGCAGACCGCACCTACATCGAACCCCTGACTCCGGAAATTGTGGAGAAGGTGATTGCCAAAGAACGACCAGACGCCCTATTACCAACAATGGGTGGTCAAACTGCCCTGAATATTGCCGTTACCCTGGCAAAAAATGGTGTTCTCGACAAATACGGCGTCGAGCTCATTGGTGCTAAACTCGATGCCATCGAAATGGCAGAAGACCGCCAGCTTTTCAAAGAAGCCATGGGACGCATTGGTATCGGAGTCTGTCCCTCTGGAATCGCCAGTACCCTAGATCAAGCCAAAGCCCTTGCCCAACACATTGGCAGCTACCCCCTAATTATTCGTCCAGCCTATACATTAGGCGGGACAGGCGGTGGTATCGCCTATAACCAGGAAGAATACGAAGAAATGGCACAAGCGGGGTTAGACGCCTCCCCCGTCTCTCAAATCTTAGTAGAACAGTCGCTGCTGGGATGGAAAGAATATGAATTAGAAGTGATGCGGGATCTCGCCGATAACGTAGTCATTATCTGCTCAATCGAAAACCTTGACCCCATGGGCGTCCACACCGGCGACTCGATTACCGTAGCCCCCGCCCAAACTCTCACCGATAAAGAATATCAGCGACTCCGGGATTACTCCATTCAAATTATCCGCGAGATTGGCGTCGAAACCGGCGGCTCAAATATTCAATTTGCCATCAATCCAGTTACCGGGGACGTGATTGTCATCGAAATGAACCCCCGTGTCTCCCGCAGTTCTGCCCTCGCCTCGAAAGCCACAGGGTTCCCCATTGCCAAATTTGCGGCAAAGTTAGCCGTGGGGTACACCTTGGATGAAATTCCCAACGATATCACCAAGAAAACCCCCGCCTCCTTTGAACCCACTATCGACTATGTAGTCACCAAAATTCCCCGCTTTACCTTTGAAAAATTCCCCAACGCCAAACCCGTACTCACCACCCAGATGAAGTCTGTGGGAGAAGCCATGGCAATTGGGCGCACGTTCCAAGAATCCTGCCAAAAAGCCCTACGTTCCTTGGAAATCGGACGCTACGGCTGGGGATGCGATCGCGTCGAAAAACTTCCCTCCCTCGAACAAGTGCGTTCTAGCTTACGTACACCCAACCCAGACCGCATCTTTACCCTGCGTCACGCCTTACAATTAGGTATGACCGTCGAAGAAATTTATGAACTCACGAGTATTGACCCTTGGTTTCTCGATAAGTTTGCTGATTTACTCGAAACTGAAAAATTCCTCAAGCGCACTCCCTTAAAAAGCTTGACAAAAGAGAATCTTTGGGATATAAAACGTCAAGGCTATAGCGATCGCCAAATTGCCTTCGCGACCAAAACAACCGAGGATGAGGTGCGGGCATACCGGAAGCAACTTGGGGTTGTCGCCGTTTACAAAGTCGTAGATACCTGCGCCGCCGAATTTGAAGCACTAACCCCCTATTACTATTCCACCTACGAAGAAGAAACCGAAGTCATCCCCTCCGATAAGCGCAAGGTGATGATTCTGGGCGGTGGACCCAACCGGATTGGACAGGGAATTGAATTTGACTACTGTTGCTGTCATGCCGCTTACTCCCTCGCCAAAGAAGGGTTTGAGACGATTATGGTCAACTCCAACCCAGAAACCGTTTCCACCGACTACGACACCAGCGATCGGCTTTACTTTGAACCCCTGACGAAAGAAGATGTCCTCAACATCATTGAAACCGAAAAGCCTGAAGGGATTATCATCCAGTTTGGCGGTCAAACCCCACTCAAACTAGCCGTTCCCCTGCAAGAATTTTTAAACCGTCCAGAAATCCAAGCTGTACTCCCCACAAAAATCTGGGGCACCTCTCCCGACTCCATTGATATTGCCGAAGATCGGGAACGCTTTGAGAAAATCCTGCGCCAACTGGATATCAAACAGCCTCCCAATGGCATCGCCCGCAGTTATGAGGAGGCGTTAAACATCGCCAAGCGCATCGGCTACCCGGTGGTTGTGCGTCCCTCCTACGTCCTCGGTGGACGGGCAATGGAAATTGTCTATTCTGACCTAGAGTTGGAACGTTATATGACCTTTGCGGTACAGGTTGAACCGGAACACCCGATTCTGATTGACAAGTTCTTGGAAAACGCCATTGAAGTCGATGTAGACGCGATCGCAGATCATACCGGTCGAGTGGTGATTGGTGGCATTATGGAGCATATCGAACAAGCTGGCATTCACTCCGGTGACTCGGCTTGTTCCATTCCCTTTATTTCCCTGAGCCCCACGGCAATGGAAACCATTCGCACCAGTACCCATCAATTAGCCACAACGCTGAAAGTTATCGGGTTGATGAATATCCAGTTTGCCGTTCAAGGGGAAACCGTTTATATCTTAGAAGCCAACCCTAGGGCGTCGCGTACCGTTCCCTATGTCTCCAAAGCAACGGGTGTCCCTCTCGCGGCTTTTGCTTCCCGGATTATGGCAGGAGAAACCCTAGAAGCCCTAGGTTTAACCCAGGAACCTGAACTCCAGCACATTGCGGTCAAAGAAGCCGTCTTGCCCTTTGATAAATTCCCTGGTACTGATGTTATCCTTGGACCGGAAATGCGGTCTACGGGTGAAGTGATGGGCATTGATACAGACTTTGGTAAGGCATTTGCCAAGGCAGAATTAGCCGCCGGTCAGCTTTTACCTCTTTCGGGTACTGTCTTTGTCTCCACCAATAACCGGGATAAAACCAATGTTGTCCCAGTGGTTCAAGACTTGATGGACTTGGGCTTTAATGTTATTGCCACGGAAGGGACACGCCAAGCCCTCCAGGATCAGGGGTTGTCCGTTGATTTAATCCTGAAACTGCACCAAGGGCGTCCCCATGTTTTGGATGCGATTAAGAATAAGCAGATTCAGTTGATTATTAATACCCCAACCGGAGAAGATGCCCAAGCCGATGGTCGTTTAATTCGGCGTACCGCACTGGCTTACAAAATCCCAATTGTTACCACGATTGCTGGTGCAAAGGCAACAGCCGGGGCAATTCGTTCATTGAAGTCTCAGCCTTTGGATGTGAAAGCGTTGCAAGACTACATTCACGATATTCACTAAGCAGTGATCGGTATCAACAGTGTCTGGTGATCGATGAGCCGTGATCATGGGTTGCCGATCACAAAATAACCGCCTAAAGTTCAATCCGGGTTTGACTGCAATTGCCTCAATTCCAGCAAATCCAATGGACTTTAGGCGAAAACAGGGATTAGGTTAAGGTAGAATGTATTTGTCTATACTTAAAAAAAAATCATCGACTGATAAGTTATCAAAGAAGTACGAATAGACAAGGCAGAAGATTACACGGGGAGAAAAATAGACGTAAAATTGGGGTAAGTGGGGTTGTAAGAGAGTCAGGGATGGGTAAAATAGCGTTGTCTGAACGGACAGCCTCTGTACCCCATACTCCCGTTTCACGATAGTGATATCAACTTGGTGTTAGCAGCCGTGGAAAGGTGACCTCGACAACAAGCAGCAGGAGCCATCCTTAATCATTCCACCGTAGAATACAGTGTAAGTCATAAACTGCTGCCCCATCGGTCAAATCGCCCAACGTTTTTAATAGTTAAGCAGATTGTGAATCGCGATGGCTGTATCGGTTTCTCAGGCGGCAACATGTCCCAACAGCACTCAAATTCCGGTGTCTTTGAAATCTCTTCCCATCACACCTGTTCCGGATACTCTGGTGATCACCTATCTCCAGATGACCGATCCGACTCAATTCCGTCCGGCGTATCTCAACTACCCCGAGGGGATCAAAATGATGTGTATGGATACGCCTGATGTTGCCTTCTATCGTTTCCTGTACAGTACAGTGGGTAAGCCCTGGCGTTGGCGCGATCGCTTATCCTGCTCGGATGAAGAACTGCAAGACATTCTCACTGCCTCTGAAACCAGTATTCACATCCTCTATGTCAATGGTGCGCCAGCCGGATACATTGAATTGGTCAAGCGTCGCGAAGGACCTTCAGGGCGGTTCTACTCGACAGAAATTGTGTATTTTGGTTTGCGCGAAAACTATCTAGGGCGAGGGTTAGGCAAGCATTTACTCAGCCACGGTATTGCTTATGCTTGGAACAAAGGAACGCAACGCCTCTGGATTCATACCAGCAATCTGGATAGCCCCTACGCCCTAGATAATTGCATTAAACGGGGCTTTAAAATCTATCGGATTGAAAAAGAACCCATGCCAGAGTTTTATCGTCAACCCTAAGGGGGAGCCGGGGAAGATATACCGTAGGGTGGGCAATGCCCACCAGCCTCATCTGAGCGTGCCATTGAACTTAAATTAGATTAAATCAGATATATTGTCTTCACTTCAGATAACTACAGCTTATGCGACCAATGCACAAGTCGCCCAGAAATGGCACAATATTGGTTTGTCGATCTGCCAAAGTCTCAAGCTTAATGGATTAAGGTAGAGAGATAAGTTTTGTCATGCTCCAGCCGATCAGGGTTAGCCATTTCCTTCGCTGTCAGCCAACTGATGTATCCATTGCCGTTGAGTGACCGTCGTTAAGCACCAGAGTCAGCGTCAGAGCCTAGAGTTCAGCCTAAAGCACTTCCTAACACAGATTCTCCTTTTCGATTGTCAGGTGTACATTTACTAATCTGGGAAACATTTCTACCAATGTATCCAAGCCCATACTACAGCATCACCCACCGACCATGCAGACTATCGAAAAGACAGAAACCCAACTTCTAGAGCTGAAAACCCGCCTGAGTGAAATCAATGATCTCGAAGCCGCCGCGTCTCTGTTGTACTGGGATCAGGCAACTTATATGCCGCCAAAAGGTGCAGCTGCTCGCGGACGACAGCTAGCCACATTGCAACAAATTTCCCATAGTAAATTTATTGAAGAAGCCATGGGTCAGCTTCTAGAGGACTTAAGCTCCCTAGAAGCCAGTTTGCCCTACGACTCGGACGAAGCCAGTTTATTGCGTGTCACCCGCCGCAAATATGAGCGGGCGGCGCGGGTTCCCGCCACGTTTATGGCAAAATTCTCTCGCCATCGCACAGAAACCTACGGTGCATGGGTAGCCGCACGCCCGGAGAATAATTTTGCTGCGGTTGCACCCTATTTGGAAAAAACCCTAGAGTTGAGTCGGGAATTGGCGAACTTTTTCCCAGGGTACGATCATATTGCCGATCCGTTAATTGATTTTGCGGATTATGGTATGCAAACTGGCTTTTTGCGATCGCTGTTTACCCAGTTGCGAGACGAATTGGTGCCGATGGTGGAAGCGATTACCGCCCAAAAGGAGACGGATGATAGTTGTTTGCATCAGCATTATCCGGCTCAAGAGCAGTTGGCATTTACCCTGAAAATCATTGAGCAGTTGGGGTATGACTTTCAACGGGGACGACAAGATCAAACCCATCACCCCTTTATGATCAACTTCTCCACAGACGATGTCCGGATTACCACTCGCGTCTACGACAATGACTTAGGACAGGCGCTGTTTAGTAGTATTCATGAAATGGGTCATGCTTTGTATGAACAAGGCATTAGCCCAACCTTAGAAGGAACTCCCTTAGCCGGTGGCACCTCGGCAGGTATTCATGAAAGTCAATCGCGGCTGTGGGAAAATATAGTCGGGCGCAGTCGCGGCTTTTGGCAATTCTTCTATCCCCAACTACAAGCCACATTTCCCGATCAGCTCAAGGAGGTTCCCTTAGAGACATTCTATCGAGCTATCAACAAAGTCGTGCGATCGCTAATTCGCACCGATGCAGATGAGGTTACCTACAACCTCCATGTCCTGATCCGCTTTGACTTAGAACTACAATTGCTCGAAGGGAGTTTAACCGTCCGTGACCTACCAGAAGCGTGGAAAGAACGCTATCGTTCAGATTTAGGGATTGTCCCCGAAACGGATACTGATGGAGTTCTGCAAGATGTTCACTGGTATACCAGTCAAATTGGTGGCATGTTCCAATGCTACACCCTCGGCAATTTGATGAGTGCCCAATTTTTTGAAGCCGCGAACGCGGCTCATCCCGAAATCTTAGCTAAGATTGAGCAAGGACAATTCAGTACATTGCATAATTGGTTAAGAGAAAACATATACCAACACGGTTGCAAGTACACAGCGGCTGAATTAATCAAGGGCGTCACCGGTGCTGATTTGCACATCGCTCCATTCATCCGTTATATCCGGCAAAAGTACGGGCAGCTTTACGACTTGTAAGGATTGCCTAAATTTTCCTGTGTTGCTCAACCCCATAAAACACTCGTGCAGCAAGGTTTTGATGAACTGATCTGCTCAATTACTCCTCCTACCCCACGCCCGAAAAAAAAGTGGTCACTTTTCTGTTACCGCTTTGGAGTAGGGCGTTTTTCGGGAGTCTTTATTTTGAAGAAAACGCTTGGAACGTTGTAATGCTCAATCTAATCCAGAACGTACTCAATTGTGAAGAACGAAATGATTTGCGCCAATTTGCTAGTCAATTAAAACAGTCAGGACCGAGGTATCTGCTGCGAAACGATATTCTGTCTGATTTTAGTAAATACTGCGCCGATCGGCAGAAACCGGAGTATTATTATCATTCGTCTAATCTAGGACGGCTGATTTATTACACTCAGGAAATTATTCTTGATGAGGAAAGTCTCTACCTGATCATCCGACCCAAGATTGCCGAACAAGAAGCGTTTCAAGTTCTGGAAGACTTAACAGTTGAGCCGATCACAGTTCAACAACTGCTCGATGTGCGCGATCGCTTCGTCAACCATTATCGTCCCCATGAAGGGGATGTCCTCGAACTTGATTTTAAACCATTTTACGATTATAGTCCAATCATTCGGGATTCCAAAAACATTGGCAAGGGTGTCCAGTTCCTAAATCGCTTTCTTTCGAGTAAACTGTTTCAAGATCCCCGCCAATGGCAGGAATCGTTATTCAACTTCTTAAGTCTCCATGAAGTGCAAGGGACTCAGCTGCTGATTAACGGACGGATTAAAAGCCAACAGCAGCTTTCTGATCAGGTGAAACTAGCCCTCGGCTTTGTTAGCGATCGCGCCGATAATGAACCCTACGAAACCTTTCGCTTCAATCTACAAGATATGGGGTTTGAAGCGGGTTGGGGTAATACCGCCAGTCGAGTCCGAGAAACCCTAGAAATACTCGATGAACTAATTGATTCTCCCGATCACCAGGGACTTGAGAAATTTCTGTCCCGCATCCCGATGATTTTTCGGATTGTTTTAGTCTCCATCCACGGTTGGTTTGGACAAGAAGGAGTCTTAGGACGTCCCGATACAGGGGGTCAAGTCGTTTATGTTCTGGATCAAGCGCGGAGTTTAGAAAAGCAGCTACAAGAAGATATTAAACTCGCCGGCTTAGAGTTGTTGAATGTCAAGCCAAAAGTGATCATCCTTTCCCGTTTAATTCCCAACAATGATGGCACGCGCTGTAATGAACGCTTAGAAAAAGTTCATGGTACAGATAATGCTTGGATATTGCGCGTTCCCTTCCGAGAATTTAACCCTAACTATACCCATAACTGGATTTCTCGCTTTGAGATTTGGCCCTATCTGGAAACCTACGCCATTGATGCAGAAAAAGAACTCCGGGCAGAATTTCAAGGGGTTCCTGATTTCATTGTCGGTAACTATTCCGATGGTAACTTGGTGGCATTTCTCCTATCCCGCCGCATGGATGTGACTCAGTGTATTGTTGCCCACGCCTTAGAAAAATCTAAATACCTATTCAGTAACCTCTACTGGCAGGAATTAGAAAACCAATATCATTTCTCTATCCAATTTACCGCTGATTTGATTGCCATGAATGCGGCAAACTTTATTATCAGCAGTACCTATCAGGAGATTGTGGGGAAGCCGGATAGTGTGGGTCAGTATGAATCTTACCAGAATTTCACGATGCCGGATTTGTATCATGTTGTGAATGGGATTGAGTTATTTTCACCCAAATTTAATGTTGTACCGCCGGGAGTGAATGAACAGGTTTACTTCCCTTACACCCGTACCGAGGATCGGGTTCCTCGCGATTGTGAACGCTTAGAGGACTTAATCTTTACCTTAGATGATTCGTCTCAAGTCTATGGTACATTGGATGACCCGAAAAAGCGCCCCCTGTTTTCCATTGCGCGTCTTGACCGGATTAAAAATCTGACGGGTTTAACTGAATGTTTTGGCAAGAGTAAAGCATTACAAGAGCAGTGTAACCTGATTTTAGTCGCCGGGAAATTACGCACGGAAGAATCAACGGATAACGAAGAAAAGGATGAAATCGTTAAACTCTATCGACTCATTGACGAATATAATTTACACGGTAAGATTCGTTGGTTAGGCGTGCGCTTACCCAAGCGGGATTCTGGGGAAATCTATCGGGTGATTGCGGATCACCGGGGTATTTTTGTCCAGCCTGCGCTGTTTGAAGCTTTCGGTTTGACAATTTTGGAAGCCATGATTTCGGGGTTGCCAACCTTTGGGACGCAGTTTGGCGGACCGTTGGAAATTATTCAGGATAAGGTGAATGGGTTCTTAATTAATCCCACGAACCTGGAAGAAACGGCTGATAAGATTTTGGATTTTCTCTCCAAATGTGAACAAAATCCAGATTATTGGTTGGAGATTTCAAATCGGGGAATGGAACGGGTGTATAGTACCTATACCTGGAAGATTCACACTAGCAGACTCCTATCCTTGGCGCGGATTTATGGCTTTTGGAATTATACCTCTAAAGAAAAGCGGGAGGATTTGCTGCGCTATATTGAGGCGTTGTTTTATCTCATTTATAAGCCTCGCGCCCAACAATTGTTAGAAGAACATCTGAAGCGTTGAGCGTTAAGTAGGGGCACGGCAATGCCGTGCCCCTACCATGATGTAGCTATGATACTATCATACCAAATCCACCTTTATCACCCCCTTTTTCCACGGCGATTGAAATCGCTGCTACACAAACAAAGTCCGCCTGCGCGGACTAGGTTATAACGGGGGTAGCTAACCCGGATTTGGTATCAGTAGGGTGGGCAATGCCCACCGACCTATTTAGAAAATGTCTGAAACCCAAAGAATTGTGATCAATACCGTCCCCTTAATCGGCTTAAAATAGGGTCAACACACCTACGTTTAGATCATTGCTAAAGGCGTTGATGTCGCTGTAATTATCTCTTAGTAGTTTTTCCATATCGTTAGTGGAACAATTGCCCCGACGAATCCAAATGACTTTAGGCGGAGTTCCCAAGAGAATGCTCAACTCACTAAAGTCGGCATCTTTAGTAACAATCATGAAATTGTTGAGTCTAGCATATTCCCAAACATCTCGGTCTGAAGATGTTCCTATAGCCTAATGTATCGACGTGGGCAGAATTTGGATACAAATCAGTCAGTTTTGTTACCAAACGAGGAGAAAGGTTTTGATCAAACAGGAGTTTCACGGTTGAATGGTAACAGTAAGGCGTTCGCGTTGAGCAGCAAACCAAAGACAAGCAAGGATATCTGTTTTAGTCAGATAGGGAAAGTCTTCTAGAATTTCCTCTTGGCTCATGTCGGAAGCGAGGTATTCCAAAACATCATAGACAGTGATTCGCATTCCTCGAATGCAGGGTTTACCGCCACGTTTCCCCGGTTCTAAGGTGATGATGTCTTTGTAATTCATTTTCTGAGTCATCGATAGAACAATCTATGTGCCAAGATACCAGACTGGAGAAAACTGGGGGGAGGCTCCATGGTTTCCATCCCCTTGCGGGGAAGTGTGTTTGTCAAACCCTCCTACTGCTCACAACTAAAAGGGTAGATACTCAACAACATTAAGCCATTCCCCAGAGTCTGACGCCAAAGCAATCAGTTCTAAATCTTTCACAAACTGCCCAATCGTACCTCCTAACTGATGTCCAAATATCAACCCAGCAAAACGTCGTTCTTGACGTTGCCAATCCTCAGCCAATGCTTTAAAGCGAATATCTTGAGTAAACAAAACTCGACCCAGCGAACCAGCACGTTCTAGAAGTGCATCATCAGCTAACTCGGCTGAATTGTCTTCAATTGCGGTAAGAACATCTACACCCCGACGGCGCAATTGATCTGTAATGGCTTGAGGAACATGAACATCCATGTATAGTGCGACACTCACTTACAAAATCCCTCTTGCCTTCATCCGCACAAAGAATGGAGAAGGGGAGGCTTGAGTTTTTGCCTGTTGTGCTTGCTCCCATTCCTGGCGAATCTCACCCTCAATTTCATCTTGGCGATCAAAATAATACACCATTGCTGCATGAGCTTCTGAGCGTTTCAGATAAGGATGTTGGCGACACATTTCCTCAACTGACCAACCATAAGCTAGGTAGTCCATGACAATCTGGGCGACGCGCACACGGGGTATCCGTTGCAACCGCGCTGATTCACCCTCTGCTTTCTCGATATGCGGATAAATTATTCCTGATTTCATCGCCTTGTGGTTCACTCAAGATTAAGGGTCAGAATAACTATGATAGACGAACTCGCCCCACCCTTAAAATGCAGGGTTTACCGCCACGTTTCCCCGCTTCTAAGGTGATGATGTCTTTGTAATTCATTTTCTGAGTCATCAATAGAACAATCTATGTGCCAAGATACCAGACTGGAGAAACGCGATCTCGCATTTAGGTAATTTCCCTTATCTAATATCCCCAATCAACGCGGACATAAACCCTTTTTCCTTGAACAGGAGCAAATATCAATACCACTCAAAGCATTGATAGCTAAGGGTTTGGGAGTTGTGCAGCAAGCCCTCAATAAAGGCTGGTGGGCATTGCCCACCCTACGGTATAGCAGTTATAGACAAACGAACTGTTCCCCGTTCGCCGTTCCCTATTCCCCAACATAAGGAATAAAACTCATCTATCCATCAGGAAAAAATCATCTTTATTTAATGATCATCGGATTAAGTGAAAGTAAGTCCAGTTTCCCCAATGCATCCCTTTTGAATAGAAATAGCTAAACCTCAACTCTAAAATGGGATGTATTTAACGCTGATAGATCGAGTAAAACTCCGATGAAATTCCCCAGCCGTCTGCTCAGATTCTTATGTAAAGCCTTACCCCGATTTGACCCTTTTTCACTCCAGGTGCGATTAACAGTAGGTATCGCCGCCGTGTCGATTACGGGATTAAGTGCTGTTGCTATCTGGACGAGTTGGTCGATGCAGCAAATCCTGATTAAAGCCCAAAAACATAATATTCAATATCTTAGCGATCGCTTCCCCCATGATGTAAAACTTTACAGTGAGATGATGCCCCTAGAAACAGGGATGCAAAAGGCGATTGAGAACCTGACTACGGGGGATACGCTGTTATGGGTGCGTCGTTCTGATGGATCAATTCCGGCTCAATCGTCAGCGTTGCAGCTTGATCCAACGACTCGTTTGTTGTCCTCACAGATACCACTAATCCCTAAATTATATCGGGTGAACGGACGGTATTGGATAGCTTGTGGGACTCCCTTGCAAGTGCAGGGTGAAATGCTGGGTAAGGTTTATGTGGCAAAAGATATTACCAGCGAACAAAAAATGTTTTTGAGTTTGATTCGCACCTTGGGTATTGCCAGCCTGCTATCAATTACTGCCATGATTGTGGCAATTTCATTTTATATTAAGCGATCGCTGCAACCTTTATGTCAAATGAGTCAACTCACCCAAACCATTTCGGCTAAAGATTTAGGACAAGCGCGGCTGCATCTGGATAAAGCGCCGAGTGAGGTGAGAGAATTAGCGCAAACCTTTGATAATATGTTAAGTCGCTTGTTTGAGGCGTGGGAACAACAGCGGCAATTTGTGAGTAATGTTTCTCATGAATTGCGAACTCCATTAACGATTGTTTCGGGATATCTGCAAAGTATATTACGGCGCGGAAAAAACTTAACGCCTCCTCAGCAAGAAGCCTTGGAAATTGCCGCCTCAGAAGCGGATCGGACGGTTCAATTATTACAAGATTTATTGGACTTAGCACGAGTTGATCATGGCAGAATGCATTTTTATTTAGAACCGTTTGTGCTTAATGATTTGGTCGCCGAAGTCGTAGAAATGGCAGTACAATATAGTCATCGAGTGATTGATAATGATACCAGGAGTGGAGTGATTGAAGTGTTAGCCGATCGCGATCGCCTCAAGCAAGTGTTGCTGAATTTAATTGACAATGCGGTAAAATATTCAGACCCAAACCAACCTGTAAGGGTAAAATTAGACCAACAGGGGGAACAGGTAAGGATTCAGGTGTGCGATCGCGGACAAGGTATCCCCTTAGCGCAGCAATCCCGCATCTTTGAAAGATTCTATCGCGGGGATGAGAATCGCGCTCGTTCCCCAGGAGGAACAGGTTTAGGCTTATCGATAGTGAAAACCCTGGTAGAAGGAATGGGGGGTCAAGTTACTGTGCGATCGCAACTTAATCAAGGGAGTGTGTTTACTGTACTATTACCCGCACCAGATTAGGGATTGGAAATTGCTCAAATCTTCACAAATTGACAATGGATAATGAACAATGGATAATGACCTCTCCTTAAAAGAAGAGGATTGAAATTAAGGAAAATCTTTTTTAATTTCTTCGTAAACGAAGAGGTCTTAGACCCAATTAATCAATT
>NZ_JAVKEW010000193.1:0-50806 GCF_040226375.1 Coleofasciculus sp. G2-EDA-02
TTGATAATTGACAATTGATTAATTGGGTCTAAGACCTCTTCGTTTACGAAGAAATTAAAAAAGATTTTCCTTAATTTCAATCCTCTTCTTTTAAGGAGAGGTCATTATCCATTGTTCATTATCCATTGTCAATTTTTGAATCTCTGTTTATTATTAGTCGTCTTCAGACGACTTTCGCTATGAGCCTCGGAATTGATTCCGAGGCGGAGTAACTTGGTGGAGATAGAGTAGGGGTGATATGTTGACAATGAGCAGGGATTCAAGCATTATTGATATCCTGTTCTAATTCTTCTGGGGTTAAAGAGAAGGGAGATACCTGATAACGCCCTAGTAATATCAGAAATTCTACTCGTGAGATTTCGGCTAATTGAGCGGCGCGTCCGGATGAAAGTTTTCCCAGTTCAAATAGTTTGACGGCGGCTAATATCTGGAGTTCTCTAGCAATGGTTTCGGGTGTTTCTTTGAGAATGATTAATATTTCTTCAGGAATATCGAGTTGAATTGTACTCATGAACACACCTAACCTCTAGTAACCCGATGTACTCACCGTCGGAATCTCACCTAACTTCTGAGTTCCTTGCTCTATAATTTCTTTCATCGCATCTACCCAGCAACTCTGTCTATCTATGGGAACGACAAATTTATCTGCAATCTGCCCCCCTTCCTTGATAGTGAATTCAACATTTCCCGAATCATCGCGTCTGACTTTCCAGATATAATCCTCAATTAAAAACGTACTGGGAAAATCCTTTTTCAAAAACGCCGAAACAATATGATTCCCCATTCTGAATGCTTCTGATACAGGAATATCTATCGTCACAAGTAACTTAAAATCTTGCAATCGATAGCTATTCATAGCCGCGACCCAAAATACAATTAATCCATCGCTGGCAAACTCAATTTGGAGGGCGGTGTCGTGAGAATTTACCTGTTTGGCTAAATTAAATGCTGCCGTTGAAAATAAGTTCGCGTCTTTCCATTCTTGCCAACATGACCGATGTACAAAACTTCTTGCTAACTGTGCCAGGGAGCTTGAGACCTTTGGATGAATATAAGGAAGTTGTGCTGCATCATAACGATTATCAATTACCTGATCGCAGATAGCACATTTTGTTACATTTTGAATAAAAAATGGCATGGTTTCATCCTCTTAAGTTTCTGGTTTGACCCATCCACTGTACTTAAGTTCCCTGACAATCCTTGCCACACTACATGAAGGTGTATCCCTGGTGAAACAGTAGACTGTTCCATCAACTGTGACCATATAGCTGTAACGTTGATTCAAGTACACTAAAGCGTTTACATCATCCTCAGAGATGAATTTTGCCATTCCAGTGCCATGATCATCAGGGTGTGAGTGCATTAGTAGTATTTTAGTGTTAGGTGGTAGCTCTCCTCCTTTGTAAGAACCCATATTAATTAGAACTCTTCTGTTATCTGTTAATATAACAATTGCGTGTTCGTATCCTGTTAAGGCTGTAAGTGCTGCCAGATCTGTTGCTGTAACCTCGCGCTTACCTACCTCAGCCAATCCTATACCAAAATCATCCTGAGCGGCTAGTCGCTCTATAAAATCCTGCCAGCGTGGAGTAATTTCACCTTGTCTTATGCCGACGAATTCTGAGGGATTCTCTGCAACACCCGATGCAACACGAACTCCCTTTTTACCTACCTGGCTATATGCAAAAGCTTTTTTTAGCATCAGTCATATCCTGTTATGTCCTATGTAGGGACTGTGTACACCTTCACTTGTACAGGAGATGCTGGAGCAATTATTGTGTAATATCACGTACCTCTGATAATTGGATGTGGAGGGAAAAGTGATCAGGGTCGTTTAATCGGCGGAATCTTTTCGTGGCTTGCGATCGCACTCGTGCTAAGTTAATCCTCAATCCACCACAGCAATACCTGCCGAAATTCCCGCGCCTGTGTCGCTAAAGCTCAAATTTCGCCGTTGATTTGCATCTGATGAACTTTATCAGCTAATTCCTGGCGGCGCTGTTCGCTGAGTTCATCAATCGCCAGCATTCCCATGTAAATAACCTCTTTCAGGGTCAATCGGGTTGATTGCGCCTGTTTCTGTACTTGTTCCTTAATAAGGGGACTAACCCCTATAGCAGTGCTGGCTCTAGGCACTCAAGTTCACGAATGATTAACTACTTCGTCTAATGGTAACACCTTACGATTCATTACAGTTGGCTCTTGTGCTTAAGCAAGTATTGACGTGATTAAGCGTGTCATTGTATATTGAAGCATAAGAAAATCATCCCAAGTGACCGAAATTCATCGCGTCGCCACGGATATTGCAGCCATCAATCAACAGGGTAAGCCATCATGACACCTTTATTTCGCCGCCTCCAACCCGCCCAGAAATTCCGGATCAGCCCCAGCAGTATCGCCCGACTCCTGAAAATCCCCAGACATTTGATTGTGCGTGTGGAATCTTGGGCATATATCGTCTTTGTTCATCGCCGCGACAAAGGCGGACAATTCATCAGCTATCGCAAATTACGCCAATGGTTCAACGCCATCGCCTGCCAAATTCAACACTGCACCACCTGCCAACAACTACAGCAATTGTGGGTGGCGATTGAGCGCGATCGCAAACGGCACAACAAGCAATACAATGACCAGGATGCCGAATTATTATACAATTTTTGGAAAAGGTGCTGGCATACAGTAGGGCATTCGCAATAGACCCATGACATCTAATAACGGCTGGCAATTTTGGATTGATCGCGGCGGCACATTTACCGATATTGTGGCGCGTCGCCCTGATGGACAATTGGTAATTCACAAGCTACTCTCAGAAAATCCCGATCGCTACACCGATGCGCCAGTACAGGGAATCCGCGAGGTGATGGGAATTAAGGCTGATGCACCAATTCCCACCGAACAGATTGACGCCGTGAAAATGGGGACAACCGTAGCCACAAATGCCTTACTAGAGAGAAAAGGCGATCGCACTATTCTAATTATTACCAAAGGCTTCCGAGATGCCCTCCGCATCGGCTATCAAAACCGCCCCGATATATTTGCCCGTGAGATTATCTTGCCAGAAATGCTCTACGAACGGGTGATTGAAGTCGAGGAACGCTACAGCGCCCACGGAGACGAATTAATTCCCCTTCAGATAGACGCCACTCGTCAACAGTTACAAGCCGCTTATGATAGCGGAATTCGCAGTTGTGCCATCGTCTTAATGCATGGCTATCGCTATAATAGCCACGAACAAGAACTTGCCAACTTAGCGAGTGCGATCGGGTTTACTCAAATCTCAGTTTCCCATAATGTCACACCCTTGATGAAAATAGTCAGCCGGGGTGACACCACCGTTGTCGATGCCTATTTATCCCCCATTCTCCGGCGGTATGTTAACCAAGTTTCTAGTCAGTTAGCCGGAGAAATCAACAATCAACAATTAACAATTAACAATCAACAATCCCTCCGATTAATGTTTATGCAGTCCAATGGTGGACTCACAGACGCCCGCACATTTCAGGGAAAAGACAGTATTTTATCCGGTCCTGCGGGTGGTATTGTCGGGGCAGTACAAACCAGTCAACTAGCCGGATTTGATCAGATTATCAGTTTCGATATGGGCGGTACTTCTACCGATGTCGCCCATTACAACGGCGAATACGAACGCACCTTTGAAACTGAAATTGCAGGTGTCCGATTACGCACCCCCATGATGTCCATTCATACCGTAGCGGCGGGTGGCGGTTCAATCGTGAAATTTGATGGGGCGCGGTATCGAGTGGGACCAGAATCGGCAGGGGCAAATCCGGGTCCTGCTGCTTATTCTCAGGGGGGTCCGTTAACAGTAACCGATTGCAATGTGATGGTAGGGAAATTGCAACCTGAGTTCTTTCCTAAAGTGTTTGGATCTGATGGCAATTTACCCTTAAATGATCAGGTGGTGCGAGAGAAATTTAGTCAACTAGCCGCAGATATTGGCGATAACCGAACACCCGAAGCCGTCGCCGCAGGGTTTTTGGCAATTGCAGTCGAAAAAATGGCAAATGCGATAAAAAAAATCTCCTTACAACGAGGTTATGACGTATCAAACTATACCTTGTGTTGCTTTGGTGGCGCGGGGGGACAACATGCCTGTTTAATTGCTGATGCCTTGGGGATGAAACAGGTATTTCTTCATCCTTATGCGGGGGTATTATCTGCCTATGGGATGGGATTGGCAGATGTGCGGACATTGCGGGAACGTTCGGTAGAAGCCCAATTAACCGAGGAGTTACTATCGGTAGGGACATCAGATATTACTACGTTAGCGGAAATATTCGCCGAGTTAACAACAGCCGGTAAAGATGAAATTGCGACGACTCATATAGGAGAATTCACACCAATTGATAGTCAAGTCATCCGCAAAGTGCATTTGAAATATCAGGGGACAGACTCACCCTTAATTGTCGATTTTGGTAGCGTGGATGAGATGCGGCAGCAATTTGAGGAGGCGCATCGCCAGCGTTATGGTTTTATTGTGGAAGAGAAAGCCTTAATTGTGGATTCGGTATCTGTGGAAGTGATCCAACAGATGAATGTGCCAGAAGAACCCGTGATTCAGCGTCACCGATTAGAACCGCCGCAATCTGTCGCCAAGGTGCAAATGTATACAGCCGATGCATGGCACGAGACACCTGTATTTCAGCGAGAGGAATTACAACCGGGAGACTCTATTCCCGCGCCGGCGTTAATTATTGAAACAACGGGAACCAATGTTATTGAACCAGGTTGGCAAGCTGAAGTAACTGAACGGAATTATTTGATTTTAAAGAAGACACAAAATTTAGTCAGGGCGGGTTTAGTTACATCTGGGGGCAAAGAAAATGATAGTAGTGAAACCAGCCCCTACACACTTAACACTCAAGCATCAAAACTCTCCCAATCTGATCCAGTTACGCTAGAAATCTTTAATAATCTATTTCGTTCCATTGCCGAACAAATGGGAACCACGCTACAAAATACCAGTTACTCGGTCAATATTAAAGAACGGTTAGATTTTTCCTGTGCTATTTTTGATGGACAAGGACAACTGGTTGCCAACGCCCCTCATATTCCTGTACATTTGGGTTCAATGAGTGAAAGCGTTCGCAGTCTAATTGAGGCGTATGGTGATAGTCTCAAACCTGGAGATGTTTACGCGATTAATAATCCCTATAATGGTGGGACACATTTACCTGATGTCACGGTAATTACCCCAGTTTTTCTGGAAGAAAGCGGGATTAGTGATACTATTGATAAAACCAATCAATCTTCGACAAAACCCACTCCTATATCCTCCCCTGACTCAAATACACCCCCCTTTCAAAGGGGGGCAAGGGGGGATAAAAATTCGTCGCCATTGTTCTACGTTGCCTCACGGGGACACCATGGGGATATTGGTGGAATTACCCCCGGTTCGATGCCCCCGGATAGTACAACCGTTGACGAAGAAGGGGTATTAATTGATAATTTTAAGGTAGTAGAATCCGGACGTTTCCGCGAAAAAGAATTATCTGAATTACTCCTACAAAGCACCTATCCAGTGCGAAATATCACCCAAAATATCGCGGACTTACAAGCCCAAATTGCTGCCAATGAAAAAGGCGTGCAAGAGTTGCGGCGAATGGTGGCACAGTCGGGATTAGAAACAGTACAAGCCTATATGGGACACGTTCAGAATAATGCGGAAGAGTCGGTGCGGCGGGTGATTGATGTTCTCAAAGATGGCAACTTTACCTACAAATTAGATACAGGTGGACAGATTCAAGTTGCCATTCGCATTGACCGGAAAAATCGCCGTGCTACGATTGATTTTACCGGGACATCCGCCCAGTTATCGAATAACTTTAATGCCCCGGCGGCGGTGTGTAAAGCGGCGGTTCTCTATGTGTTCCGTACTTTAGTCGATGATGATATTCCCCTGAATGCTGGATGTCTCAAACCTCTAGACATTATTATTCCCGAAGGTTGTCTATTAAATCCCCGTTATCCGGCGGCGGTTGTGGCGGGGAATGTGGAAACATCCCAGGTGATTACCGATGCGCTATATGGGGCGTTGGGGGTAATAGCTGCATCTCAGGGGACGATGAATAATTTTACCTTTGGTAATCAGAATTATCAATATTATGAAACCATTTGTGGCGGTTCTGGTGCTGGGGCGGAGTTTGATGGGGCGGATGCTGTACATACCCACATGACTAATTCTCGTTTAACGGACCCAGAAGTTTTAGAATGGCGGTTTCCGGTGGTATTAGAACAGTTTGGTATTCGGGGGAATAGTGGTGGAAATGGAAAGCATTGTGGGGGAAATGGTGTGATTCGGCGGATGCGGTTTTTGCAACCGATGACAGCCGCAATTTTATCGGGACATCGGATTGTTGCACCGTTTGGGTTACAGGGTGGCGAAGCGGGTGCTGTGGGGAAGAATTATGTGGAACGTCAGGATGGAACGATTGAGGAATTAGGAAATACGGCGGTTGTGGAAATGAAGGCGGGAGATGTTTTTGTGATTGAGACGCCTGGAGGTGGAGGATTTGGTGTTTCTGATTAAATAGTTCCCAATACTGCTCGGTTAAGAAAAATTGTAGGTTGGGTAGAGCGCAAGCGTTACCCAACAAACCCAGTAAAACCTTGGGTTTCTTTACCTCAACCCAACCTACCTGCCCTTCTGCTCAAGGCTTATCCGAGCAGTATTAAAATAGTTCCCGCCGCCCTAGGTAAGTCGAGTCAATTACCCCGGATAAATGACAACGAACAACGAATAGTTTGTTGGAAAGTTTAAGTTATATTAAGCATAAATTAAATCTATATTAAAAATATGAATTGATCACCAAATCCCTAACTATCATGAAGTCACAACTTCGGTCAAGTTCAGAGAAAAAGGTTCAAGGGAATGAGTAGTCCAGTGCGGGAAAAGCCAATAAGCCTGTAATCAGCCCTAAGCTAGGAAAGGTGAATGCATTTACTGAAGGGATCACTGATACTAGGTTCTTGACCGACTTTGTGGGTGTTGTCTTACTGCCTCTAGAGTACCCGTTCAGTTATTAAAATTGTAGGCTGGCATTCCTGAAAAAGAGTAACAAAAGCTACAAAAAATACCCAAGTTCGGCGTAGTGTAACCTCCAATTTTGGTTATTGAACTGAGGTTCTATCTAGAGCAAACCCATTACCAAATTTATCTGGATTTGAATAAATTGGCAGAGCTTTTCAAGCATTGTGAATAGAAATTATAATCAGGGTAGGCGTGCTAACTGTAGTTCAGTTAATAAACTATCACAGTTTAACTTGTTACAGCACTATCTTCCCTGTTAAATAACAGTCCAACTGAGTAGAAACAGATTCTTAGGCATATCTTATCCGTGCTAGACCCTACGCTCAACCCCAACCCTATATCGCTAAAGGTTCTCATCGTCGAAGAGGGTTACCAAACCCTAAAACTACTGGGAGAAGGATTATGTTCTGAAATTAAATATGCGTTTATTATTCAACAAGTTAGGCAGAGCCGTCAAGCCCTAGCTCGATTAAGTCAGGAAGAGTTTGATCTTCTGGTTGTTCATGTTTCCCCGGCTGATCCTCACGTTTTCGATACTGTTACTCAGATCAAACATTTAGGCTTAACTCTGCCAATTCTCGGATTAAGCACTAAGGAAGATCAAATAGTAAACCTACAAGTTATTCAAGCGGGGACACCCGATGATCAGGTGACAGAAAATCTCAAAAGTTACCGATTTATTCGGGCATTGCGTCATGCTATTGACGAACAGCAACGCCAAGAATCTCAACGTCTGAATCAGGTTTTAACTCAGTCAGCCTTACGCATTTCTGAAGAACGACTGCAAATGGCGTTATCGGGTAGCGATTTGGGTTTGTGGGATTGGCAATTAACCACTGGATATATTTATTTTAATCCTCAGTGGAAAACAATGCTGGGGTATGAACAAGACGAGATTGAGAATAATTTTAAATCCTTTCAACAGTTGGTGCATCCTGATGATTTTCTGAGAATGAAAGCGGTATTGAATGCTTATCTTGAGCGGTTAATTCCTACCTATGAAGTCGAATTTCGTATGCAATGTAAAACTGGGGAATGGAGGTGGATTTTATCTCGTGGTAAAGTCTTTGAGTGGGATGAAGCGGGTAACCCAGTACGGATGACGGGGACTCATCGGGATATTAGCGATCGCAGAAAAGCTGAGGAGGCTTTGCGGGAGTCAGAAGCCGGGGAACGAAAAAAAGCCTATCAGTTAGAACTTGCCTTGTGTGAACTTAAAAATACCCAAGCGCAGTTGGTACAAACGAAAAAAATGGCATCCTTGGGACAGTTAGTGGCGGGTATTGCTCATGAGATTAATAATCCGATCAGCTTTATTGCCGGAAATGTTAGCTTTGCCCATCAATATGGGCGGGATTTGCTCAAGTTGATCGATCTCTATCAACAGCATTATCCTCACCCAAATGCCCCAATTCAAGATGCAATGGAAGCCGTTGAGCTTGACTTTCTCAGAACAGACTTTCCCAAAGCCCTCAACTCTATTCGAGACGGCGTAGTTCGGATTCAGCAAATTGTGCGATCGCTACAGCATTTTTCGCACTTGAATGAAGCACAAATGAAGACAATTGATTTACATCAGGGGTTGGCTAATACTTTAATAATTTTACAAAATCGATTCAATAAAAAGCCCAACCTAGCGGCTATTGAATTCACTAAAGTATTCAGTAAATTACCTAAAATTGAATGTTATCCTGGTCAACTTAATCAAGTGTTCATCAATATCTTGAATAATGCCATTGATGCGTTAGAAGAAAAAAATAAACAGAATGATTCCTTTCAACCCCAGATTAAGATTAGTACGGAAATTTCTGAGTTAAACTCGACCGTTATTATTCGGATAGCCGATAATGGCTTAGGCATTCCTGCCCATTTGCAAGAGCATTTATTTGAACCTTTTTTCACCACCAAACCTGTAGGACAAGGGACAGGATTGGGATTGGCGATAAGTTATCAAATCATTGAAAAACACAAAGGAAAAATTACCTTTAATTCTCAATCTGGTATCGGGACAGAGTTTATCATTGAAATCCCCATAAAGCTAACCCATAAAACGGAACAATGGAGTCAAGTTCAATGGTTACGTCAAGCCATCGGCGCTTGAGTCAGATGAATGATTTATTAGATATTGGTGCATTACCGGGGGATGAATGGGGATTTACGGGTATTTTCTGCGCCCATGGTGAATTTGAGTTCGGGGAGTTTACCCAAACAAAAGGAACCGCGACTGGTAAAGCGTTCTACGGAATCAACAACGCCCCAGTATAGTCAGCAGCAGAATGGACGCCCTTGGATGGTGAGTCATTAACATGAATTAGCACTCAAGCGGCAATAAATAAAGATGACTTGATGACGAAAATAGGATTGAGCAAAACGGTACAAGGTCTGAGTTCAGACCCGCCAAATTATGTAAAAATAAAAATGGCAACGTGCCGCTTTTTGCCCAATTCAGTCATGCCAGTCCTTTCATGTCCTCCCTATTGCCCAAAATATTATTAGTTGATGATACTGTGGCTAATCTTCAATTAGTCTCAGATTGTTTAATTAAGGCAGGGTTTAACGTCCTCGCGGTTAAAAGTGGTGTCCAAGCGTTAAAAACTTTGGCAATAACCTTACCGGATCTGATCTTGTTGGATGTGGTGATGCCAAAAATGGACGGGTTTGAAGTCTGTCGTCGTTTAAAATCTCAGGAGAAAACTAAAGATATTCCCGTTATTTTTATGACAGCGGTTGCCGATCGCGCGAATCCCAGTTACAAGATCAAGGGGCTAAATCTGGGCGCTGTAGACTATATCAGCAAGCCGATTCAGCTTGAAGAGATTTTAGCTCGCGTCAAGACTCACCTGAAACTGCGGGCTTTAACCCAGCAACTCACCGAACAAAATACCTGCTTACAGCAAGAGATTCGTGTACATCATCAGACACAACAGATCCTGCAAGAAACTGAACGTCGATGGCGCTCGTTGTTGGAGAATGTGCAACTGATGGTTGTCGGCTTAGACTGGAAGGGGGATGTGGAGTATATGAACCCCTTCGGCTTAGGCTTAACTGGCTATACTCAAGAGGAAGTTTTAGGCAAAAACTGGTTCAATACGTTTATCCCATCCTCCGATGGGCAGCAGCTTAAACAGGTTTTTCATGAACTCTTATACCACAACAGCCACACCTACTATCAGCACTTCATTCTAACGAAATCCGGTGAAGAACGACTGATTGCTTGGAATAATAGTGTGTTACGAGATATTACTGGCGCGATCGCAGGAACCATGAGTATTGGTGAAGATATTACCCAGCGTCAAGCCATAGAAAGGATGAAAAATGAATTCATCTCCCTAGTTAGTCATGAACTTCGCACCCCACTCACCTCAATGCGTGGTGCTCTAGGTTTACTCAAAATGGGAGTCTATGACAATCAACCCGAAAAAGCCAAACGGATGCTAGAGATTGCGGTGGGAGACTGCGATCGCTTAGGGCGCCTGGTGAATGACATCCTCAGCTTAGAACGCTTGGATTCCGGTCAAGTGACGCTAGTCAAGGAACTTTGTGATGTGGCAGATTTAATCAAACATTCCGTGGAGGCGATAGATGCGATCGCGGATGCAGCCTTAATTTCTATCCGGGTGACTCCCCTATCGGCTAAAGTCTATGTTGCCCCTGATACCATTATTCAAACCCTGACAAATCTGTTGAGTAATGCAATCAAGTTCTCTGATAGCAATACGACGATCACCGTGAGTGCCAACTATTACTCAGATTCTATTTTATTTCAAGTTACAGATCAAGGACGCGGAATTCCCCCTGAGCATCTTGAACGCATCTTTGGGCGATTTCAGCAAGTCGATGTTTCCGACTCTCGCCAAAAAGGAGGTACTGGTTTAGGATTAGCAATTTGCCGCAGTATTATACAGCAACATGGGGGGAAAATTTGGGCAGAAAGTACCCTCGGTTCTGGGAGTACCTTTTATTTTACATTGCCAGTTTACAGGATAAGTGATAGTGAAAGCCCCCGTCTTTTAAGCGGGGGATGAAACCGAACCTGTGAGGGAATGACAACGGCACGTTTAAGAACCGGCTTGGGGAAATCGAGCCAGGAGTTGCTCACGGGATAACTGAGACAATTGTGAGAGGTATTGGCTTAAGTCTTGGGGGGGTAATCCTAATAAAGGAGTAACCAGTGCGGTGAGTTGAGCATCCAATTCTCCAAAACGAATTCTGAGTAAATTTTCGACAATGAAACGCTGTGCCTGTTGAATTCCTGATTCACTATTTTCGAGTTGAGACAGTTGCAGTAGAAAGGGAGTTAACTGCTGAGAGGGCAATGCCGATAAGGGAGTGATTAAAGCAGCGAGGGTAGAGGTTAACTGTCCCAAGCGAGTCTGGAGAACGTTTTCGATAATCAGCCGTTGTCCCTGTTGTAATCCCTGTTGTAATCCTTGTTGTAATCCCTGTTGTAATCCCTGTTGCATAGCTTCTTCCCTGGCTTGTTGTCTAGCCGCATCCAGTTGTTGCCGATAAAGGGGTGCTAATGCCATAATTAACTCCCTCTCCTCTGTATCTAAGGGTTGTTCTTGATTGGCTTGTAAGTTGGCTTGCAAGTTATACAATAACTCTAGCGTAGACTCCCGCCGTTGGCTGTTTTCGGGTAATGCGGTGATTTCCGCGATGGCTTGCTGTTGGACTCTGCCCTTTCCCAGAAGTCTCAGCCATAGGGTTTGGGGAGTACGGGGGAGTTGGTGGATGACAACGATGGCTGTTCGGAAAGCCTGGGGGAGAAAGTAGAGTCCACTTAACCAGTTTTGCTCATCACTGAAGGCTGCAAAGCTATCGAGTAAGGGTGTTGAGGCGGTGGGGGTGAGTATCCATAATTGGGAGAGTTCATTCAGATTAATGGAAGTGGATTCCCGTCTGGCGCGTCGTCTCAATTCCCGATGTAGGTCAAACAGTTTAGCCAGACAATCACAAATTTGATCGGCAGTGACGGCGTTGCGAAAGGGTTCAAAGACAGCAGCAGTTGTGACAAAGCGCCCTAAAAGTCCCAGAGAGAGGAGGTAGTCATCTGAGATAGAGGTGGGGATAAATAAAACGTCAACCTCTCGCACTTCCCCAGCAATGTCGCGACTGGTTTCCACTTTTCCGATTGGGGACAAGAGTTGCTCAAGATAGTCCTTGGCGAATTGGTCGTGAGGAAATCGAGTCATTGGGGCATGGGAATAGTCTACGAGTGTAGAAGTTTATCTTAATTATTACCAGTCTAAGCTGTTCGGCATTTAAACCTTAATGTCAACAAATGTTAAGAGACTAAAACCCTCTTCCCTTGGAGCCCTCTGCCCTCTCCCCCTCACCCTCTCCCCTTTAACCACAATGGCGTAAATCCTCCTGCCTCCGTCATAAATTCCTCATTTTTTCCCGATAAAATGAGGTGATGGATAATGGTGGCTAATTTTCACCCATCCACCACTGACAAAATTCTAGGAGAGGCAATCCTTGTCACAAACCACATTAGCCAAAAATCAACTTCGCAAATGCCCCACGGGGATCAAAGGATTGGATGACATTACTGATGGGGGATTACCCTTAGGGCGAACCACCCTAGTTTGTGGAACAGCCGGGTGTGGTAAGACCTTAATGGGGATGGAGTTTCTCGTCCGAGGTATCCTAGACTACTCACAACCCGGTGTGTTCATGGCGTTTGAAGAAACGGCGGCAGAATTGACCCAAAATGTCGCCTCCTTGGGTTGGGATTTGGACGAACTGACGGCGGAGAAAAAACTCTCGATTGATTATGTTTATATTGACCCCCAGGAGATTGAAGAAACCGGGGACTATGATTTAGAAGCCTTATTTATTCGCCTCGGAAGTGCCATTGACACCATCGGTGCTAAGCGAGTTGTTTTAGATACCGTTGAAGTGCTCTTTTCCGGCTTATCGAATACAGCGATTGTCCGGGCAGAGTTGCGGCGGTTGTTTCGCTGGTTGAAAACAAAAGGGGTTACAGCGATTGTTACGGGGGAAAAAGGGGAAAAATCCCTGACTCGTTATGGCATTGAGGAGTATGTTTCAGATTGCGTGATTCGCCTCGATCACCGCCTCTTTGAAGATATCTCAACCCGTAAGTTGCAAATTGTCAAGTACCGGGGTTCTAATCACGGCACAAATGACTATCCTTTTCTGATTAATTCAGAGGGGATTACTGTGTTACCGATTACATCAGTGGGATTAGATCATACCGTAACCGAGGAACGAATATCGAGTGGTATTGAACGCCTCGACACCATGCTGGGAGGGGAGGGATACTTTCGCGGTAGCAGTATTCTGATCACGGGTACGGCGGGAACGGGGAAAACTACCCTAGCCGCCCATTTTGCTGAAGCCACTTGTCGGCGGGGCGAACGCTGTCTCTATTTTGCCTTTGAAGAAGCCCCGCAGCAAATTATCCGCAATATGCGCTCAGTTGGCATTAATTTAGCCGAATTTGTCAGCCAAGACTTGTTACGGTTTCAGGCGAAACGCCCGACGGCTTTTGGCTTAGAAATGCATCTGGTACAAATCCACAGTTTAATCAAAGAATTTCAGCCAACGGTTGTGATTATTGACCCAATGAGTAATCTTGCCATGGGGGGTACTGTCTCTCAGGCAAAAGCTTTTCTTTTTCGTCTGATTGATCTGCTAAAATCTCAACAAATTACCGTTTTATTAACGAATTTAATTCAAGGGGGGATGCCGATGGAGCAGACTGAGATGGGTGTTTCTTCGTTAATGGATACGTGGTTAGAGGTGCGCTTTGTGGAGACTAATGGCGAACGCAACCGTGTATTTTTTATCCTTAAATCTCGTGGGATGGAACACTCCCATCAGGTGCGGGAATTAAAATTCACCAAGCAGGGAGTCGAGTTAGTCGATGTGTATTTGGGAGAAGGAATGGTGCTGACGGGTACGGCGCGAAGAATTCAAGAGGAAAAAGAAAACGCCGCCAATTTGACCCGAAAACAGGAGTTTGAACGCAAGCGCCGGGATTTTGCCCGCCAGAAAGCGGTTATCCAATCCCAAATTACCGCCTTGCAAGCGCAACTGGAACGGGAACAGGAAGATATAGAGACGATGATACAACAGGAGCAATCCCACTACGATAATCTACAACATAACCGAGTCGCGATCGCGCAGCTTCGTCAGGCGGATCTCACTTGAAGAGGCGGGTAGTTTTTGGGGTGTGGGGAATTTCTTTTCCCTAGTATCAGTCAATTAAAACCAACAGATACTATCAAGTATTTTTAATTATGGAAATTCAAACAGAAATCAGCAATCCCGTACCAGAAATTTGGCAATTGCGCCTCTATGTGGCAGGACAAACCCCGAAATCAATTAAAGCCTTTGCTAACTTAAAAAAAATCTGTGATGAACACCTGAATAGTCAATATCATATCGAAGTGATTGATTTATTAGAAAATCCTCAACTTGCCAAAGGAGACAAAATTGTGGCAATTCCGACATTAGTGCGAAAACTCCCGCCACCGATTAAACAAATTATTGGTGATTTATCCAATACCGAAAAAGTTTTAGTGGGACTCGATTTGCGGCGAGCCACTACATGAATGCAGAGGCGAGGAGGTAGCAGGCTTAAGGGCATAGGACTATTATGGTAAAGAAATAGGATAAAATCATGGATGAAAAAAACCTAAAAAGTTCCACAGACGCCTTTGAGCAAGCCCTGATTCAAAACAACAGGGCTGACTACTGTCTCCGCTTGTATATTGCTGGGACGACATTAAAGTCTATCCGCGCCATTGAAACGATCAAGAGTATCTGTGAAGACTATCTACCCCAACGATACACCTTGGATATTATTGATATTTATCAACAGCCGGAACTGGCTCAGCAAGCGCAAATTTTTGCCACACCCACCCTGATTAAAACACTGCCCCTGCCATTACAACGAATTATTGGTGATATGTCCAAAACCGAAAAAATTATTGTGGGGCTAGATATTGTACCGAAAAATAATCCCTGTTCACAAATTGACAATGGATAATGAACAATGGATAATGAACTCTCCTTAAAAGAAGATGATTGAAATTAAGTAAAATCTTTCTTAATTTCTTCGTAAACAAAGAGGTATTAGACCCAATTATCAATTATCAATTATCAATTATCAATTATCAATTATCAATTATCAATTATCAATTATCAATTGATCATAGAGAATTGGGATTAAATCGATGAAAGAAAAAACACGGGAGGAATTAGAAAAAGAAATTCAAGACTTACGCGATCGCCTGAGTGTCGCGGAAGAAACATTGCAGGCAATTCGCCAGGGTGAGGTGGATGCATTAGTCGTATCAGGACCTAAAGGCGACCAGATTTTTACCTTACAGAGTGCCGATGAACCCTATCGACTCTTTGTGGAACAAATGAAAGAAGGAGCCGCTACCCTGACATCTACAGGAATGCTGCTGTATTGTAATCATCGTTTAGCCAAACTTTTGAAAAGAAACTTAGAAACCGTTATTGGCTCTAACTTTCAACAATACCTACTCCCCCTGGAAATGCCCATATTTGAAGCCCTATTGCAGCAAGATGAAGCGGGATGTAGTCAAGGGAAATTCTGCCTCATCGCCAGTGACAAAACAGAGATACCCGTACATCTATCGGTCACCAAAATAACCCTAGAGGGAGTTGAGGTAAATTGCTTAATCGTAACAGACTTAACTGAAAATAAACGACAAAAGAAAATAGTTGAAGCAGAAAAACTGGCTCGTTCCATTCTAGAACAAGTGGCTGATGCGATTGTGGTCTGTGATCAAAGAGGCACCATTATCCGCACCAGTCTTGCCACTCATAAACTTTGTGAAAAAAATCCTATATTTCAACCCTTCGATGTAGTATTTCCACTTGTTTTTCCCCCATCTAATCAGAGGGAAGATGAGACAGATGATATTTTATCATCGTCTTCTACCTCAAGCCAACCCTTTTCGATGACAACTATTTTGAATGGGGAAACCTTTCAGGGGGTTGAAGTCATTTTGGGGCGAGAAGATGGGCAACAATTCCATTTGCTCCTAAGTGGGCGGGCGTTGTTGAACTCCAACAAAGAGGTTCAAGGCTGTGTGGTGACGCTGACGGATATTACCTCTCGTAAACAGTCAGAACAAAGGCTGCAAGAGAGTCAGGAACGCTTTCGTCGTGCTGTACTCTATTCACCCATACCGATGATTCTCCATGCTGAAGATGGCGAAGTTTTGCAGATTAACCAGGCTTGGACCCAACTTACAGGTTACACCCATCAAGACATACCCACGATCGCACATTGGACCCAAAAAGCCCACGGCACTCGCCAAGAGTTAATTCGGGAAAAGATTGAGCAACTCTATAGCCTCGATCGCTCCATTGCCGAAGGCGAATATACCATTATGACTCGTAATGGCTCAACTCGCATCTGGGATTTCTATTCCGCCCCCTTGGGTAAACTGAGTGATGGGCGGCACATGGTGATTAGCACCGCCCTGGATGTGACGCTTCGCAAGCAAGCCGAACTCGATCTGCAAAAGGCAAAAGCCACCCTAGAAGTTCGGGTAGCTGAACGCACCAAGGCACTGCAACAGCAACTGCAAATCCGCCACCAAATTGAACAGAAACTCCGGGCTTCCCAGGCTCGATTTGCGGGTATTTTAGAAATCGCCAGTGATGGGATTATTTCCGTCGATGCCAATCAACGGATTATCTTATTTAATCAAGGGGCAGAAAAGATGTTTGGCTATAGGGTAAGTGAAGTGTTGAATCAACCCTTGGCTTTACTCCTACCCAACCGCTACACTATTGCCCATCATCAGCATATTAAAAGCTTCAGTCAGTCTCAGGGGAAAGCACTGCGTATGGGAGAGCGCCAAGCTATTTTTGGCCGCCGCAAAGACGGCACAGAGTTTCCGGCGGAAGCCTCTGTCTCTAAGCTAATACTAGGTAATCAGGTGGTATTCACCGCCTTTGTGCGCGACATTACGGAGCGCAAACAGTTTGAGGCACAACTCCAGCAAAGTGAAACCCGACTCAAAACCATTATTACCGCTACCTCCGACGGGATCATGATAGTCGATAACCAGGGTCAGGTTTGTTTTGCCAACCCCGCCGCCGCTCAGCTTTTTGATATGACTCTAGACACGTTACTTAAGTATGAGTGGGGAATGCCCTTGGCAGAAACCACAGAAATCGAGTTGGTGCAATCGAGTGGGGAATTGCGGATGGCAGAAATGAAGGCAACTCCGATTCAATGGTTATCAAAACCTGCCTATGTGATTGCCTTACGAGACATTACTCAACGCAAACAGACAGAGTTAACTCTACAACAGGCAAAAGCCGCCGCCGAAGCCGCGAATCTGGCAAAAAGTATGTTTCTGGCGAATATGAGCCATGAATTGCGTACTCCCCTCAATATTATTTTGGGGTTTACCCAGGTGATGAGTCGTGATCCGGTGATTACCCCAGAGGAACAAGAAAATTTGGACATTATTAATAAGAGTGGTAATCATTTACTCAGTTTAATTAATGATGTCTTGGATTTATCGAAAATCGAAGCCGGATGTATTAGCATTGAGGAGAGCCGTTTTGACCTAATTGCCTTGGTGCGATCGCTCCAGGAGATGTTTCAGCAAAGAGCAGTGGCTAAAGGGTTGCAGCTTTACTTGGATATGGCGGCTGAGGTTCCCCAATATATCCAGGCAGATAGTAACAAATTGCGCCAAGTTCTGATCAATCTGCTCAGTAATGGGATTAAATTTACCCAAAAGGGTAGTATTAGGTTACGAGTAGCGCTCCACCCTCAGCCTCAGCAGGCAGAAGACACAGAGCAGGAGGCAGAAGCTTACCATCTTCGCTTTGAAATTTCCGACACCGGCGTGGGAATTGCGCCAACGGAATTAGGAATTATCTTTAATGCCTTTATCCAAACTCACGCCGGGAAAGTGGCAAATGAAGGGACAGGTTTAGGGTTAGCGATTAGTCGTAAGTTTGTCCAACTCATGGGTGGTGATATTCAGGTGAGTAGCCAACTGAATCAAGGTAGCACGTTTAGCTTTGAGATTCCGGTTTACCTGGCTGATGCATCAGATATAGAACCCGTTCAAACTTACCGCCGAGTTATTGGATTAGCTCCCAATCAACCCGGCTACCGGATTCTCGTTGTTGACGACAAACCCGAAAACCGCAAAATTATCCTCAAGCTGTTAACCTTTCCAGGATTAGAGGTGCATGAGGCGAAAAATGGACAAGAAGCCGTGACATTGTGGCAGGAGTGGCAACCCCATCTAATCTGGATGGATATGCGGATGCCGGTTATGGATGGCTATCAGGCGACGCAACAGATTCGTTGCCAAGGAGACGGTAAAACCCCCATTATTATCGCCCTAACTGCTTATGCCTCCAAGGGCGATCGCACCTCGGCACTCCAAGCTGGCTGTAATGATTATGTGAGCAAACCTTTTCAAGTCGAAACCTTGTTTGCCAAGATGGAAAACTATTTAGGAGTGCGCTATATTTATGCAGATTCTGACTCAAAAGATCAACCCGTTAACGTTAATCAGCTAACTCCTGAACGGTTATCGGTGATGCCTCTATCCTGGATTGAAAGCCTCTCTGAAGCGGCACAGCTTTGTGATGATGAAGAAATCTTGTCGCTGATTGATAAAATTCCGCCAGATCAAAGTATTGTGATCAATACTCTAAGGCATCTTGCCCACAATTTCCAGTTTCCTCTGATTATTCAGCTCGCTCAAGCTGTCATTAATTCAGATAATTAGTTCCGTTATTCTTGAGGAGGGCGGGTTTTGTTGTTCCGTTATCGGTGAATATCTGAATTTAGTCCCTAAACCCGCCCCTACAGTTCCTAAACCTGGCTATACAATAGACTTATTACTTATGACGGAGGAGGGCAGCGATGTTAGAGGTTAAAGCGAATATCTTAATTGTAGATGACCATCCCGATAATCTCCGCTCTCTGGCTGCCATCCTCAGCCGCGCTGGGTATAAAGTGAGAAAAGCGATTAGTGGCAAGATGGCATTAGAAACCATTCGTTCCCACCCGCCTGACTTAATTCTCCTTGACATCAAAATGCCGCAGATGGATGGCTATACCGTTTGCTCAACTCTAAAAGCCAACGCCGCCACTCAAAGGATTCCAATTATCTTTTTGAGCGCCTTAGATGATATAGCAGATAAACTAAAAGCTTTTACCGTTGGTGGGGCGGATTACATTGTCAAACCCTTCCAGGCGCAAGAAGTATTAATCCGCGTTAACAATAACTTAATAATCGCCCATCAACGCCAAGAACTCCTCGCTCAAAAAAAGAAACTTCAGGAACAAAATGCTCAATTACAGCTTTTACTCACCCTTACCCACAGGATTAGTCAAACCGATGATTTTCACTCTGCCCTAACCATCACGTTAACGAAAATTTGCCAGACGATTGGTTGGGATTTTGCCGAAGCTTGGATTCCCAATGCCAAAGGAACTATCCTAGAATGTAGTCGGGGATGGTACAGTCGCGCTCCCACTTTTGACTTATTCAGATATCATCGAACAACTACCACGTTTGCCCCGAATATAGGGCTACCGGGGCGGATTTGGTTGTCGAAAAAGCCGGAATGGAGTACAGAGATTTCTGCCGAATCTGCTGGCTATTATCTTTGTGTTGAGAAGGGGTTAAATCTGGATATGAATACGAGTGTAGGTGTTCCGATTTTATTTCGCGATCGCGTGTTAGCTATTTTAGTCTTTTTCAAACAAGCCAGGAGTGAACCCGAACCCGGATTAATCGAATTGATTCAGCTTATCGCCGCTCAGTTAGGCACATTAATGCAGCGGATCAAAGTCGAAACTGCCTTATTTGAGGCAAATCAGAAACTCAAACAGTTAGTGACTATTGATGGCTTAACCGGAATCGCCAATCGCCGCAAATTTGACCAATACATTCATCGAGAATGGAAACGACTTTTTCGAGAGCAACTCCCCCTTTCCTTAATTTTAGGGGATATCGATTTTTTTAAGCGCTATAACGATACCTATGGACATCAAGCTGGAGATGATTGTCTGCGAAAAGTAGCCACGAAAATCCGCCTAATAGTCAAACGTCCCGCCGATTTAGTCGCTCGATACGGCGGTGAAGAATTTGCGGTCATTTTACCCAATACAGATGCTCAGGGGGCGATTCATGTTGCCGAAACTATCCGCCAAAGCGTGGAAAATCTCAAGATTATTCATCCTAGTTCAAATATCAGTCACTATGTTACTTTAAGTTTAGGCGTGTACAGTCTAATTCCTAACCCTTTAGTTAACCTAGAAACCTTAATTAATCAAACCGATAAAGCCCTGTATCGAGCTAAAGCCGGAGGAAGAAATCAAACAGTCGCTGAATACTCCATTCCTGCCAATTTATCATGCCAATTTTAAAATGAGTTCAACGCAATAAGAGAGAATTTATGTCAGACAAACTAACGAGTATTCTAATTGTAGATGATAATATAGATAACCTGCGCTCCTTGGCTGCCATTCTCAGGTTAGAGGGTTACAAAGTCAGAAAAGCAATTAGTGGACAGGTTGCACTAGAAACCGTTCGTTCTCACCCGCCCGACTTAATTCTCCTCGACATCAAAATGCCGCAAATGGATGGCTATACCGTCTGCTCTACCTTAAAACAAGACGCAGCCACTTGTTCAATTCCTGTCATTTTTTTAAGTGCTTTAAATGAAATAACAGATAAACTAAAAGCCTTTGCCGTTGGCGGTGTTGACTACATTACTAAACCATTTCAAGCCCCAGAAGTCGTGGCGCGAGTTGAGAATCAATTGCGTCTCCAGAGACTTTCTCAACAACTCGTTGAGCAAAATACACAGTTACTCAAAGAAATTCAGATTCGCCAGCAAACCGAAGCCGCATTACACCAAGCAATTGAGCAAACTGAAGCCGCCAATCGAGCCAAAACGGTGTTTCTCGCTAACATGAGTCATGAACTCCGTTCCCCCCTCACAGGGATTTTGGGTTACGCTCAACTACTGCAAAAAGCTACAGACTGCACTCCTTTGCAACAGAAGGGGCTTGGCGTTATTTATCAGTGCGGTAGTCACCTACTCACGCTGATTAACGATATTTTAGATCTATCTAAAATTGAAGCTCAAAAACTCGAATTATTTCCCGATTATATTGATTTTTGTTTGTTCTTAACGAATCTCGCTGAACTCTTCCAGTTCAAAGCCCAAGAAAAAAAAATTAAATTCACCTATCTCCCCTTCAACTCACTACCTCCAGAAATATATATTGATGAAAAGCGACTGCGACAAGTTTTAATTAATCTGCTTTCTAATGCGATTAACTTTACTCATCAAGGTACTGTAACTTTAAAAGTGAGTGTCATGAGTTACAGTTGTGAACTTAAAAGAACCTTACCCACTAAAACGGATAAAGCACCAATAACTTGTGCAAAAATTCGCTTTGAAATCGAGGATACAGGCATAGGAATTAACCCAGAACAATGGGTAAAAATATTCTTACCCTTCGAGCAACTGATGGAGAGTTCACATAGCCCAGAAGGAACCGGATTAGGACTAACCATTAGCCAAAAAATCATCGCCTTGATGGGAAGCGAAATTTTTCTGGAAAGTATTCCTAATGTGGGCAGCAAATTTTGGTTTGACTTAGACGTACCCACGAACTTATCCTGGTCATATTTTACCGGAATTGATGCCAACCAGAACCCAACTATATCACAGGAAGTTGGTAATAATTCCAATCAAATTATAACAAGTTTTTTTACAGAATCAGATATAATAGTACCACCTCTAGAAGAACTGCTTCCGCTGTATGAAGCTGCTCAAATTGGTGACGTTGAAGGTGTACAGCAGGTAATTGAGAGACTCCAACAGTTAAATTCTGACTATTTTGCCTTTGTCACGCAGGTGCTGAAACTGGCGGATAATTTTGACTATGAAGAAATTATACAACTAATTGATAATTATTATGTGGAGCAAATGAGTATCTTGAGACTGTAGAAATGTATCATCCTACCTGTCTAGATTAGAGGTAAATTAGTAGTTGAATCTTGGGATAATTTAACCCCTATTCGGTAATCTAAGTTTTATACCGGGATTTTTGAGTACGAGAAAGTGAACAATACGTGGGTTATTGTATTCAATACTGGGAGATCCCCCCAAACCCCCCTTAAAAAGGGGGGCTTATACCAAATCCGGGTTAGCCACCCCCTTTATAAGCTAGTCCGCGCAGGCGGACGAAAGTTTGTGTAGCTGCGACTTCTAGTCGCCAGGGCAAAAAAGGGGTTCTATACTATAAAATTATAGGATGAAAAACTCAAAATTTTTAATCATTTTCACCGACTTAGATGGCACACTTCTAGATCCTGAAACCTATAGTTATCAGAAAGCTATTCCAGTGATCAATACCCTCAAGGAAAATCAAGTTCCGGTAATTCCGGTTACCAGTAAGACACGCCCAGAAGTCGAAACGCTGCGCCAATCACTACAACTCCATGAGCCGTTTATTGTGGAAAATGGTAGTGGTATCTTTATTCCCTTAGATTATAACCACTTAACCTTACCCAAAAGGAACCAATGGGCGGGTTATCATCTGCATCATTTAGGTTGTATCTATAGTGAAGCCAGACTTGGATTAGAGAAAATAGCCACCATTCTCAATGAACCATTACGGGGATTTGGGGATATGAGTGAAGTCGAGATTTGTCACTTAACAGGATTGTCCTTGGAAGAAGCAAAAAAGGCAAAGGCGCGGGAGTTTACCGAACCATTTGTGACTCCTAAGAAGGTAACACCAGAACGCCTTAATGAAATTGTACAAAACTTAGGATACCGGATTGTGGTTGGCGATCGCTTCTGTCATTTGATCGGCGCTGGAGCCGGCAAAGGAAAAGCGGTACAGTGGTTAGTAGACTCCTGCAAATCTGCTCAACCCGATGCCCAAATTACCACCCTGGGTTTAGGAAATAGTCCCAATGACTTGGAGATGCTCAAAGCCGTGGATATTCCGGTAATTGTTCCCGGAAACAAAGGTATCCATCCCGGATTATCCGGTAAAGGATGGCAAGTCGCACCCGCACCCGGTTCTCAGGGTTGGGCGGAAGCGGTGAGGGAAATTGTCTTGGGGGAGCTGGGGGAGAGTGTGTAGGGGCGGGTTTCACCACTATCTTTTTGGTTATACCCAGATGTAACTAAACCCGCCCCGACTAAATGACAAATGACGATCTTCACCGTTAGCTTTTATTGTGTCCACCTATGTTAATGTGAGTTTATGGTTCAACACGTCGTAAAATCCGCCATCGGTGTTCGGTTGCACTCACTAGGCGATGGCGATGAGATTGATTAAAGTTAAGAGATAAGAGATAGAAACACAAACGACTCTACCCATTTTCGATTATTACCATGAACAATCTGTCAAATCGAGTTCCAGAATTCTTTGGTAGTGAAGGCGAAGGCGGTAACTTCCTCTGGCAATATGTCCAGTCTCTGCATCCAGAAACAATTGCACAACTCTCTAAACCCGATCCTGAAGTGCTTCAGGTGATGGAACGCAACCTAATCGGAATGTTAGGCGCCCTACCTCACGAGCACTTTAATGTCACCGTTACTACCAACCGTGAAAATCTGAGTCGGTTATTAGTTTCTGCAATGATGAACGGTTACTTTCTCCGCAATGCTCAACAGCGCATGGAATTTGAAAAGTCGCTGCATGAAGTAGCACAAGTGTATGATAATTAATTGATAACCTGTGCAGGAAGGACAAAGGACAAACTTGTCATCTGCCATCAGAAGTGAGATGATCACTCATGCATGAGTTGTAAACATCCCTGATGGCTAATCCTGTCCCCCAGAAAAGTCTCCCTGAGCAATTGAATTTGCCCACCAAACTCGCTTATGGAGCTGGAGAATTGGGAGGGGAAATTCCGGGTAACATCTTAGTCTTTTTCTTGCTGTTTTTCCTAACCAATGTCGCGGGATTAAATCCCACCTTAGCGGGGAGTGTTTTGCTGATTGGCAAGGTTTGGGATGCGATTAACGATCCGATGATTGGGTATTTAAGCGCAATAATTCCCTCAAGTGATATAATATAACAATAAACAAGGAGGGAATGTTCTTGTACGGTAATCCTTCCCCGCAACGGTTGCTTCTATGCTGAGTTTGTCTACCTCCTACCTTCTATAACAGCAGATGTAGACTCCTCACGGGTACTAGGAATCGACCCCGGACTCAACAACTGGATGAGAGTAAAACGAGGAATGTACCGCACGAAAAAAGGAGAATTTATCAACGCCGATGCTAACGGTGCTGCTAATATCCTCCGCAAAGTAGAGATACAGCTAGGTCTTGACCTAGCTAAGGTCTGTAGGGCGTTTTTGACTGCGCCATCCAGAGTTTTCCTCTGGAACTCTAAGAAGATGAAAGGTCGGGACGCGGCTTTAGCTCGTCCCGCAGTATCCTCTTAGAATCCCCTGGGTTTTTAACCAGGGGAGAAGTCAAAACCCAATCAAGTGGGATTAATGTACACTCTAGCCGTATTGGTTGGATTGGGTTTGTCTACGGCTTATATTGTACCCTGGTCGATGCTTCCCGATGTCGTTGATTTTGACGAACTCAACACCGGACAACGACGTGAGGGAATTTTCTATGGGTTAGTTGTACAATTACATAAAATTGCCGTTGCGATCGCACTGTTCCTCGTGGGTAAAGCCTTAGATATGTCTGGGTTCATCTCCACCACGTCTGAACAGTTACCCACGACTCAACCAGAATCAGCGTTGTGGACGATTCGCCTGCTGATTGGTCCGATTCCCGCTATTGTCCTCATGGGAGGTTTAGTTTGGGCGTACTTCTATCCAATTAGTCGCTCTTTCCATGGAGAAATCCTCCTGAAACTCATCGAACGCCGGAATACGGGAATGTAGATGCAGAGGTAGGATATACTCCAGTTCCTAATCACCAATCAGCTTACAGCTCGATCATGGGACTTTAACAATTTCTTTACAGTCTCCACGATTTCTTGGGGATGACAAGGCTTGGCTAAATAAGCATCCGCCCCTTGCTTCATCCCCCAGTAGCGGTCAAAATCCTCTTTTTTCGCCGAACACATTAACACCGGGATAGTCTGGGTTTCCGGTTCCGATTTCAGGCGACGACAGACTTCATAGCCATTCATGCGGGGGAGGACAATATCCAAAATCACCAAGTCCGGGTGAAATTGCTGAATTTTCTCCAGCGCCTCCACACCATCCCCAGCCACAATTACCGTCAGCCCTACACGCTCAAGCAGCTTTGAGAGCAAATGTTGTTGGGTGAGATCGTCCTCTACGACTAACACTGTACTCATAAAAACCTATACCTACCCTGGCTCTCTAGCTTTCAAGCATTATAACATTTACTCTATCGCAATAAATATCGCCATCAGGCGGATTCTGGTGACTCCGGTTCCGCAATCTGGCTGAATTGGGGGGAGATGGGACCTCAAAACTCACTCAGGGCGGGTTTGAGGAAAGGTTATCATTAGTAGCTTGCGATCGCATCACCTAAACCCACCCCTATACATTCAACACTCTCTGTTCTTTCATCCGGGTTGTGTCTTTTTCCACCTCCGGTTGCACTTGCAAGAAATCCCCCAGAATCCTAGCCACTACATCCCCAACGCCCAATCTCTGTTGATAGACTTCTAAATGAAAAGAGATAGCAACGATCGCGATCGCGCTCATTAGGACTAGAGGTACTGAATGCTTTATTTTATGATCACTTGGCTTTTTCTGATTGGTGTTTGTTTCTCAATTGGCACAGCTATTGTGAATCGGTTGAAAGCCGATCGCATTGATCGTAGAAGCGATCGCTTCATCGCCGCCGTCTGGCTGGGAATCATTGTCCTGTGCCTCTCCCTGCTGGCAACTTCCTTGATTTTACCATTATCTAGCGCCGTTGGCTTCCTCCTTGCCCTCGGTTTAGTCGCCCTATCTCTGTTGTCTCAGCCAACCCGGAGTGAACTGGCTGCGGTGCGATCGCGTCTTTCTCCCAGCTTTATCGTTGCATTTATTACCTTAGAACTAATTATTGCCGCTTTTACCAGTCAAAAAATAGTCTGGTTTGACACCGGACTCTATCACTTTGGTTCTATCCGCTGGATGTCTCAATTTGGCGCGGTTAATGGGTTAGCGCTAATCAATGGTAAGTTTGGCTTTACCTCTTCTTGGTTTGCTCTCGCTGCGCCGCTTACATCTCCAATTTTTGGCAGTCGAGTCAGTGCGATTACCAATGGCTTTATCTTCCTTCTTGCTATTTTACAATCTCTAATTACGCTCAATCAAATACTCAGCCGTAAAGGACGCTTATCGGACTGGTTTTTATTGATCTTTTCAGCTATTGCCATTCTCGTTTACACGGGAACCGTATTGACTGGTTCACCAATACTCATCTCATTTTCTCCTGATGTCACAGTTGCTTTCCTTATTGGAGTGACAGCCTGGACAATTCTGGTTATTTCACACAACGCTCAGTCTACTTTAAGGAATACTAATGCCAAAACGCCTCTTTTCGATGCTAAAACTATCCCCCTAATTCTATCAGCCGGAGCCGTAACCATTAAGCTTTCGGCTCTACCGCTGCTCCCCCTAGGATTTCTTTTTTATCTAATGGGTAATCAGTTTAAACTAAAAATTAAGCGGCTATTCACAGGCAGTGGTATTACTATATTAATCCTATCACCCATGGTTTTATATAGCCTGACCATATCCGGATGCCCCCTGTATCCTTCAACCTTTATGTGCCTCGACCTGCCTTGGTCAGTTCCCATCGAAAAAGCCATAAAGGAAAGTAAACCCATCAAGTTTTGGTGGGTGTTTTCGGATTCAGAGGAGTCAGGATTGACGGCTATAGCTTTAGGAGTTGGGCGATGGCTAAAAGGTTCAGTTAAATCTAAAATCATGACTTTGATTACAATTTTCGTTATTATTTTCTCTATCCCTATATTCCGTCAATTTAGAAAACACCTTAAATTAGGAACTGCCTGGATATTATTATTAGGATTACTCGGCATTACATTTATTATGATTCAAAGTCCTTTACTCCGGTTTGGCTTGGGCTATTTCCTGCTTATTCCGGCTTTATTTGGGGCAATATATGGTCAAAGTCTGTTTGAAAAAATCCCCTCTAAATTGACCCAGCCCCTGTCTAGATTCACTCACACCCTAAAACAACCTCAAACAATCTTATTGGCTTCCCTATTTGTCATTGGCTTGACTACTGTTGGTCTGATTCAGGATAATGCTCAATCCCGGTTAATTTTACCTCCTCCCTTACCTAGTGCTAATCTAGTATCTGACCAAGTGAATGATGTTACTTATGTCTATCCAGCAAACTGGAAACTCCGATGCTGGGCATCTCCATTACCCTGTTCAGCCGTACCGATTAAAAATATCAAGCTTCGCGACCCGTCACAGGGAATTGGTGCTGGGTTTGTGTATGTGAAATAAGCACCGAGACATCTATTTTGTCAGGCTGATTTAAAGATTAATCACCCTGAAATAAGCATTTTTAGATCGCCGAAACCCTTGATATACCGTAGGGTGGGCAATGCCCACCAGCATACCAGTCATTCCCATTCGAGTTAAAGATTGTCAAAACCAGGTTTCCTATGCGCGAAGTGAAGGGTCATTTCTGTACCCTGTTCCCTAGTCTCAACAGTAAACTTTAATGAAAGTCCGACTACTTAGTCTATTTTCAGATATGGCGACTTATCAAGACCGAGAAGCATTTATTCCCTATCGTCGCAGAGATTTAATCGAACTGTGCCTAGACGATGGACAGTTGCCTAACGAGAAGGTGCAACAGTTCCGGGATTTCTGTACTTTACTTTCCGCCTATTATCATTTTAAGTTTCATGCCTATTTGGAACGGTTAAAGAATAATTATGATCCGTTCAACCCTGATGCTGATACTCAATCGAGAGTTGAACTCACTCCCGATAAATTAGCCGAACGCGAGGCGAATGTGGTTACAGACTTTCAGACGATTCTCGAACGCGCCAATTATGTTCCCCTCTCTCCGAATAGTTTACAACGCGCCTTTAAAGAAAAATCCTTAATTCAACTGAAAACTGCTGTTGATTTTGATGAATTTGATCAACTCGTCTGCTACTGTCGGGGAGATTATGAAGAAACCATTCAGATTAAAAAGTTTTTTAGGAAAAAACAGAAAAAAATAAATGTTTTTGAACGAGTCGTTTTATTGATTAAATTCAAAGACGCCGATTATTTTCAAAGCAAAGGCGACAAATTAGCCTCCCTCCAATTTACACCCGGTAAGATGTACCTCTATTTTTACAAGAATATCCCTAAATTTGACCTAGAACTCCTTTTCCCCAATATCAAAATTAGCATGACCTGGAAAGACCGTCTTCTCTTAATCGTTCCAGCTATTGGTGCCGCTATTCCAATCATCCTGAGAGTTCTGCCTAAACTTCTAATTGTTATTGGGGCTATTTTATTTTTTACGATGGGACCATCGGTTTTGGAGATAGTCCAGGCAAGTGAAGAAGATGTCCGGGATATTATGCCCGTCCTCGTTGCTGTGTTATCGCTACTGGTGACATTAGGGGGATTTGCCTACAAGCAGTATAGCAATTATAAGAGTAAGCAGATTAAATTCCGCAAAACCGTAACCGAAACCCTATTTTTTAAGAATATGGCAAATAATGCCAGCGTGTTTCATGCCTTAATTGATGCGGCGGAAGAAGAGGAATGTAAAG
Organism: Coleofasciculus sp. G2-EDA-02; assembly: GCF_040226375.1. NCBI lineage: Bacteria > Bacillati > Cyanobacteriota > Cyanophyceae > Coleofasciculales > Coleofasciculaceae > Coleofasciculus > Coleofasciculus sp. G2-EDA-02. The sequence continues at coordinate 28,833 of NZ_JAVKEW010000193.1, forward strand.
AAATCATTCTGGTTTATTACCATCTGTTAACTAGCCCTAAGCCCCTAACCCCTGAACAGTTGGATAACCAAATTGAAACCTGGATGGATGAGAAATTTGGCACAAAGATTGATTTTGATATCAATGGTCCGATTCATAATTTAGAAGATATTCGGGGTAAATTGGTGCAAGATGGTAAAGATACGGCAAGTCTTTCGGAAATCCCCTTATTGACAAAAGATAAGCAAGGATGTTGTCAAGTTTTGCCTTTAGATGATGCTAAAGGATTAATTGATTACATCTGGGATCATATCTTTCTTTACACCTAAATCATCAAGCGCTTCGTTTAGGGAACAGAGAATAGGGAACAGGGAATAGGCAATAGTGCGCCGAACACTAACTCAAAACCAGGTTCCCTAAGCGAAATGAAGGGTCAAAAATTGCTACCCTGCAAGGAGAGGTAATAGCGCCGATAGAGAGGGACACAATGAGGTTTAGAGTCAGATGGAACCGTACTCGGATTGCCTTAACCCTAGGCGCTTTCTGGCTGGCTGTACTGTTTGGCTTACTGCTTTGGCGGACGCCGAATCAGCTTCCGTCTCAGCGTTTCACCGAGTCGCCGCCTATCCAACTGACTCAAGGATGGCAATATCGTTGGGGGGATTCTCCAGTCAATGAGGATGGTGTTCCGATTTGGACACAGGAGGATTGGTATAATTCTGCTTGGCAACCCTTTCAAGTTCCTGGCAAACTTGAAGTGCCAAAGGGGGAACGTTTTGCTTGGTTGCGGATAAAATTACCCCCAGGTCAATGGCGATATCCTAGTTTAGATAGGCGTGGTATTCCCTATCTAGAAGCCTATCTGGATAGTCAGCTTATCGATGAATTTGCCGTAGTTAATGCTTCAAATCAGCTTAAATTACTCAATCCCTATTGGTTCCTTATTCCATTGGACGACAATTTTGCCGGAAAAACACTTTATTTTAAAGTCCATGTAACAAACCAGGAGCCTATTCGAGTTGGAACCTATCGCCCAGTCAGCCTGGGAGCTCAACGGACGTTGATGCAAAATTTAGTTCAACAAAATATCAGCAAGTTTGTTTTGGGCTGCTTTTTTACCCTAATCGGCTTGGTGGCTATCGGCTTGTCTTGGCAGCAAAAGGAATGGAAAGCCTACTTTTTATTTGGGATTTTAGCCACGGTCATTGGTGTATTTAGCATTTTAGGCAATGAACTCACACTTCTATTCTTTCCGCTACCGCGCTCAGTAATTCTTTATACCTACTTTGCTTCGTTCTATTTAGTGCCTGTGGTTATCTGTCTATTTTTTGAGCAGATATTTGGGCGAGGCTATAAGGGAATCGTGCGGCGGTTATGGCAAATTAATTTAGTTTGTGCCATGATTGCTTTTACGTTACTCGTCATCCAATTAGAGTATGTCAAGCCGCTTAATACTTTTCTGCAATTTTCTATTTTAGCGACAATTATTGTTATCCTGATCATTGCCCTGAAATTTTCGGTGCGGGGTAATGTCGAGGCAAAATTATTTACAACCGGATTTATTATTTTTTGCCTTTTGGGAATTCATGACCTTTTAGTGGGAATTAAAGACCTATACAATCAGCAAGAACTTTACCCTTGGGGAATGTTAGTCTTTATCCTCTTTCTGGGATTGATTTTAGAACGTCGGTTTATGGAAGCCCGCGTGCGGCTGCAAGCGTATTCCCAAGAATTAGAGTCTAAAAATGCAGCATTAGAACGCATGGATAAGCTGAAAGATGAGTTTTTAGCCAATACATCCCATGAACTGAGAACGCCGTTAAATGGCATGATTGGCATTGCTGAATCGATGATTGATGGTGCGACAGGTTCCTTGACAGAGAAACAACGAACGAATCTGTCGATGGTGGTATCGAGTGGTCGGCGTCTGTCTCATTTGATTAACGATATCTTAGATTTTGCTAAGCTGAAACATAAAACCATTGAACTGCAAATTAAACCTGTAGGAATTCGGGAAGTCACCGATATTGTCTTGCGACTGTCTCAACCCCTATTGGGTCAAAAACATATCCAGCTTATCAATAGGATTGGCATAGACATTCCCCCAGTTAAAGCCGATGAAAATCGGGTGCAACAGATTTTGTATAACCTGGTGGGAAATGCAATTAAATTTACCGATAAAGGGGTGGTAGAGGTTTCCGCCAACGTGGTAAATTCTTACTTAGAGATTACAGTTGCAGATAGGGGAATTGGTATTCCGGAGACGCAAATACCGCGAATTTTTGAGTCCTTTGAACAAGCCGATGGATCAACTGCGCGGGAATACGGGGGGACAGGTTTGGGATTGGCAATTACCAAACAGTTGGTGGAATTACATGGGGGTCAAATTTGGGTGGAATCAACATTGGGGGTGGGTTCCCGATTTACATTTACGTTACCGCTATCTGAATTTGTTGAATCCTTGGATTCTGATAACTTAACGGCACCTCAACCCATAGAATCTGCTACTCCAACTCTATGGAAAGGGTTCACCCTGAATGGAAGTGCAACAGAGGTTAAAACAAACCAAATTGTCACTGATGAAATAACCACGACTGCGGCTGAGTTTGCGGTAAACCAGAACAAGTTAAAAATTTTAGTCGTGGATGATGAACCGATTAATATTCAGGTTTTGGTGAATCATTTATCCTTAGAGAACTATGGGATTACCCAAGCGTCTAATGGGATGGAGGCATTAAACATTATTCAAAGAGGATTTAAACCGGATCTAATTTTACTGGATGTGATGATGCCTCGGATGACAGGGTATGAGGTGTGTCAAAAAATTCGCGAACAGTTCCCGCCGAATGAACTGCCGGTGGTGCTGCTAACGGCAAAGAATCAAGTCTCGGATTTGGTGGAAGGGTTGGAATCTGGGGCGAATGATTATCTGACGAAACCGATTTATAAAAAGGAACTTTTGGCACGGATTAAAACCCATATCCATTTATCGAAAATTAACTTAGCCTATGGTCGTTTTGTGCCGCGTGAGTTTTTGCGCTTCCTCCAAAAAGAAAGCATTTTAGATGTGCAACTGGGTGATCAGGTTCTGGAAAATATGACGGTTTTGTTTTCTGACATTCGCGACTTTACCAGTTTGTCAGAAAATATGTCACCCAAGGATAATTTTAACTTTCTCAACTCCTACCTGAAACGAGTCGGTCCTGTGATCCGCAATCATCAGGGATTTATTGATAAATATATTGGGGATGCGGTGATGGCGCTGTTTCCAGAGTCAGCCCAAGCAGCGGTGAGGGCAGCGGTGGAAATGCAAAGACAAGTGGTGATTTATAATCAACATCGTGGCAGTCTTAGCTATGCCCCGATTGCTATTGGTGTTGGGTTACATACGGGAACATTAATGTTAGGCACAATTGGCGAAGAACAGCGGATGGAAAGCACGGTGATTGCCGATGCGGTGAATTTGGCATCTCGGTTAGAGGGGTTAACTAAGGTTTATAAGGCTGGTATTTTAATCAGTGAACAAACGTTATCTTGTTTAGAACAACCTGGGGAGTTTAGTTATCGATTTTTAGGGCAAGTGCGGGTGAAAGGGAAAAAGACGGCGGTGGGCGTGTATGAAGTGTATGATGGTGAGCCACCATCTTTGATTACGTTAAAGACGCAAACTCGTGGGGAGTTTGAGCGAGGTGTTTGTCTGTATCATCAGGAGCAGTTTGCTGAGGCGCTGGCGATTTTTCAGTCTATCGTGCAAGTGAATTCTGGTGATCACGCGGCTAAATTCTATGTGAAACGTTGCCAGCAAATGCAGATTTATGGCATGTCTCAGGATTGGCAGGAAATGGAAACATTTAATGATACGTTGTGAAGAAATTAATCAGATATGAGTTAGGATGCTCACATTCTGGTAAAATCGACTGATACGCGATCGCACTCCACCAAAAGACTGACGTTTGCCTTATGGTACATCTGTAGGGGCGGGTTTTACTATTATCGTTTCTTCGCCTAACCCCGATGTGACTAAACCCGCCCCCTACATCATGGCGACTATTCAACTTCCCAGGAAATTATCCAACAAATGCCAGAATATCGTATCTGAAACACTCAGCGAATACTGCAATGAAGCAATTATTCCCACTCTAAATCATTCCCCTAACAGTCATCGGCATCCTGACCTTTATATAATTCGCGATCGCTCTTACTAAATTCTGTGCTATTCATTCCATCGGGGATTGGATACCGATAGAACGTTGATTAAATAATACACCTCCCAGTTAACATCGGTGGGTTAGGTTGGATTGTTCATTAAATGGTTATCGCTTCCGTTGAAATCCCGCCTAACCCACCCTACGTTACGACGTTACTTGTGTTCTGGTAAACTGTTCGGCATTTAAACCTTAATGTTAACAATGGTGAAATCCTTGTAATGCGAGCCGGAAAGCTCGCTACTAATACCCAATTTAAAGGCATGACAGCTTATGGTAATCTTTACGCGATCGCACCCTATCCCCCACACACTGCCTAACCCTTCCCCAAAGAGCGCTACACTAGAAAACGCTGCCTCATATTCCAGACTATGCCATCTTCTCACCAACCTCTGAACTACCCCACCACCCGCCAAGCTGATCAAGTAGACGACTATCATGGCACGCAAGTCGCTGACCCCTATCGCTGGTTAGAAGATCCCGACTCCGAGGAAACCAAAGCCTGGGTAGAAGCGCAAAATAAAGTCACCTTCGGCTATCTCGAAGACATCCCCCAACGGGAACCCCTGAAGCAGCGCATCACCAAAGTCTGGAATTACGAAAAATATGGCATTCCCTATAAAGAAGGGAACCGCTACTTCTATTTCAAAAATGATGGACTTCAGAACCAAAGCGTTCTCTATACCTTAACCTCTCTCGATGGAGAACCCAGAGTCCTGATTGACCCCAATACCCTCTCCGAAGACGGGACTGTCGCCCTATCGGGTGCCGCTATGAGTGATGATGGAAACCGTATGGCGTATGGTTTATCTACCTCCGGTTCCGATTGGCAAGAATGGAAAGTGCGGGATGTGGAAACGGGAGAAGATTTATCAGATCATCTCCAATGGGTAAAGTTTTCCGGTGCATCCTGGACAACGGATAATCAAGGCTTTTTCTATAGCCGTTATGACGAACCCAATGATGCCACAAAATTAGAAGATGCTAATTATTATCACAAACTCTATTATCACCAACTCGGCACAGCCCAATCCGATGATCTGCTAATTTATCATCGCCCTGACCAGAAAGAATGGATGTTTAATGGCTCAGTCACAGAAGATGGTCATTATCTAATTATTTATGTCAGTCAAGGAAGTGATCCGAAGAATCTGGTCTTCTACAAAGACTTACAAACCCCCGATGCTCCCATCGTCGAATTGATTTCAGAATTTGAAGCGAATTTCAGTCTGATTGACAATGACGGGTCAATCTTCTGGTTCCAAACAGACTTAGACGCACCACGAAGTCGGGTGATTGCAATTGATATTCATAACCCAGCACGGGAGAACTGGCAAGAACTTATTCCCCAAGCCGAAGAAACGTTAGAATCTGTCGGCGTTCTGAATAACCAATTTGTTGCCGATTACCTCAAAGATGCCCGTTCTGCCATTAAGATTTTTGACCTCAATGGTGCCTTGGTTCGGGAGGTAGAATTACCGGGAATTGGTTCAGCCGGGGGATTTGGCGGGAAGCGGTATGATACGGAAACCTTCTATGTGTTTACCAGTTTCACTACCCCAGCCACGATTTACCGCTACGATATGGTAACGGGGGAAAGTTCCCTATTTCGCCAACCGACAGTAGACTTTGATCCGACTCAATACGAAACGCGGCAAGTGTTTTACCCGAGTAAAGATGGGACACAAGTACCGATGTTTATTACCCACAAGAAGGGGTTGACATTGGATGGTAATAATCCCACCTATCTCTATGGTTATGGTGGTTTTAATGTCTCCCTAACTCCCAGCTTTTCGATTAGTAATCTGGTTTGGATGGAGATGGGAGGCGTGTATGCGATTCCGAATCTCCGAGGCGGTGGTGAGTATGGCGAAGATTGGCATCAAGCTGGAACAAAGCTGAATAAGCAAAATGTGTTTGATGATTTTATTGCCGCAGCGGAGTGGTTAATTGAGAATAAATATACTCGTCCGCAAAAACTAGCAATTGGTGGGGGAAGTAATGGTGGTTTATTAGTTGGGGCTTGCATGACTCAGCGTCCCGATTTATTCCGTGCTGCCCTTCCTTCAGTTGGTGTCATGGATATGCTGCGCTTCCATAAGTTTACGATTGGTTGGGCGTGGTGTTCTGATTATGGTTCACCGGAAAATCAGGAGGAGTTTAAGGCGCTTTATGCCTATTCTCCGTTACATAATCTCAAGCCAGGGACGGCTTATCCAGCAACATTAATTACGACAGCGGATCATGATGACCGCGTAGTTCCAGCCCATAGTTTTAAGTTTGCAGCGGCGTTACAAGCAGCCCATGCTGGGGATAATCCAGTCTTAATTCGCATTGAAACTAAGGCGGGTCATGGTGCGGGAAAACCGACGGCTAAGATTATTGAAGAGATTGCCGATAAGTGGGCATTTTTGCTGCGCGTAATGGAGGTATAGTCTCCCATGACGAATTGACTAACAATAAGCACTGATATCTTCCCCACATTGATCCGCTAAGTAGCAAAGGGCGCGAAAGCGAAGGCTAACGAATTCGTCATAGAAAGGATTGAGTTTGCACAAGGGAGGAATGTGAGCAACCCGACGCCCAAAGAGGCAGATATCGCGTTCAAATGGGCACTGGGCGGGAATCATTTTGCAGAAGAATCTAGCTTTGGCGGGGTTGTGAATTTCGATGTTCTCTAACCATTGCTTGATGGTTTGCAGTGGCTTGATGGGTTGTTGGGGTGAGGTGGGAGAGTTGGTGGGGTTTGTCTTGGTTTCAACAGGGGTGGAATTGATCAGTCCGTTTTGGTAGGTGGTATACATGGTTTGATTTGCTCCGTGTGGTTTGTTTGTCTCTATTCATAATTTAAACCAATTTTGCTCCGGTGCAAATATAAAAAACTATTATCATTCATTAGCTCTGCTTTTAGGCATCGTCCTGTTGGGAGCTGGGGAGGCTGGGGGAGCAATGTAGAGACGTAGCATGCTACGTCTGGAAGCAGGGGAGGCAGGGGGAGCTGGGGGAGGCAGGGGGAGCTGGGGAAGCTGGGGAGGCTGGGGAAGCTGGGGGAGCTGGGGGAGCTGGGGGAGGCTGGGGGAGAGAAAGTTATATCTTTGAATGCAACTTGGTATTAATCACCTGTTCATCCCATTGTCTTCTAACCAATTTGATAATTCTTCTACACTATTGAAGTCTAAAACATCTTCTCCTAGATGTTCCAATTGTTCAAAAGATAAATTTTGAATCTGGTTAATGATTTCTGGAGACATTGACCCAAACTGTCGCTCCAGTAAACGTAACATCGCTCGGATTTCTCCCTCTCGACGCCCTCGTGCTAATCCTTGCTCTAATCCTTGCTCTAATCCTTGCTCTAATCCTTGCTCTAATCCTTGCTCTAATCCTTCTGCTAATCCATCCTGCTTTGCCTTAATAATAAAACCTCGTTGGTCTTCGAGAAACATTTCTTGCTTACGCAATTTTTCCAATTCCTCTACACTTAAATTCGCTTGATTCGCGATATTCATGGCTTTATCCAGTTCCGGAAGTTGCCTAAATGTGGGTGGAATGACTTCCAAGCTGGGAGCCTCTTTAATAAAGTAAATCCATTTATCAGTTAAACTGTCTAATTCATCAAGGGTTTTAGTAAATTTGGGTAATTCAACAAAGATTAACTCGATTTCCGGATCAGGATAATCAAACAACTCCTGTTTTTCCTTTAAGCAAAAGCGCGTTAGGAATCGTTGAGTCTGGTTAAACATTGGGAAATCGGTAATGGTTAAGGCAATGGCTGGTTTAAGGTGAGAATATCCTTCCCCATATTTTAATTGATTCGCATAAGTTTTGGTCAGGTTATAAATGACGCGCTTCTCAAAGAACGCCACATTGAGTACCTGCATTTCAATTAACACCGTTGAGCCATTATCCAGCAAAGCTTTGACATCTAGATAGCTATCTTTTAGATCAACGACATCCCTGGGATTATAGGGATCAATGATTTCTAAATCCTGAATCACGGGATTGCTCTCATAAATCAAGGCATTTAAAAAGCTAATCAGAATATCTTTGCTGTCGTTTGACCCAAATATTTTCTTGAAGGCAAAGTCAGTTTTTGGGCTAATAAATCTCAGTGTCATAATTTCTTAATAATTTAAGAGTAAAAAATGATTATATCTTTTCCGTTACACCCAGATGCGACTATCGCGACCCTTATAAAGATTTGCAAACAAAACTTGACTCAAGGGAATTGATCAGCGAAACTACAGACAAGAGCGTAATACGTCTGTTTCCACTGTATTACGTCAGTTGTGGTTAACTCGACTAGGCTGATTGATCCAAAATTAGCTGGAAGCTGAGATGGAACAGCATGTCTTGCCCAGAAATACTGTCCCCATCCAGGCAACCTGCGAGATTGGTTGATGCGAGCCTATTGATGAAGGATAACCTCTGCTATACCGTTTGCACCTCCTCAATTATTTCGAGTGTGTCTCCCTTTTGGTGACCGGTATGGTAAGCAGCGAGGAGAATTTGGCTGGTTTTGCCCCAGGCGATCGCACCCGTAGCATCAATCGCGATCGCACCTAAATCCCGCTGATTCTCCTTTGCTTCTTTTATGGAACGTGCCATGGCATCGGCTAAGGATAAACCGTCGGTGACGCGCACCACAACCCGTGCGGCGAAGCATTCATCAATGATATCTTCACCAATCCCGGTACAGCTTACGCCGGCTTTCAGGTTGGCGTAATTCCCCGCAGGCATTGCCGAATCACTGACCCGACCAATCCGTTCAAACCCTTTCCCGCCGGTCGATGTACCCGCCGCCAAGCATCCCTGACTATCTAACGCGACTACCCCAATCGTACCCCGTCCGGCTTCCGAGGAAAGGAGTTCAGGTTCGCTAACCACATCCGCCATCGCCCGTTCAAAGTTGTCCTGTCTCTCCTGTAGCCACTCCTGTAATCGTTTCTCGGTTAACGGGTTGAAAATGGGTGCATTCACTTGGCGCACCAGTTCCGCCGCTCCATAATCCGAGAGGACGCGATCGGGACAATCTTGCAAAATCTTCGCCAACTCGATGGGATTTTTGATCCGCGATACATTAATCACACCACTAAAGCGCTGATATTTACCATCCATCAGCGATGCACTCATGCGAATCTGTCCATCAGATTGCAATACCGAACCCGTTCCGGCATTATAGCGAGGTTCATCTTCTAGGAGTTGACAGCCTCGAATCACTGCTTCACGGGCATTTGCACCGGCTAATAACAGAGCATATATCTCATCGAGTATTTTATAAAGAGAATCGCGCACCGCTTGGGTGGCGTCTTTGGTTTTCAGGGCGCTTCCTGCACCACCATGGATAATTAATTTGGGTTGCATCGAATTCACGAACCTCCTTTATGGCTTAAGACAGCTAACTGGCTTGGGATTTGCGTCGGCGACAGCGTTCCGAGCAGAACTTCACATTATCCCAGCATTTTGCCCATTTTTTGCGCCAAGTAAAAGGACGTTCGCAGACGGGGCAGATTTTAGTCGGTAGATCTGACTTAGAATGAACTCGTGCCATCTTGGGTTAAGGAGCCAATAAGTATTATTCTATAAATAATCTCCCCAAGCGGAACGGAAACAGGCAGTTGCTTGGGGAGAAAATCAGATAATCTGAGCCCAGAAGTTAGGCAACAGTTAAGTCAACCTGGAAGGTTAAATCATCAAAATCATTGTCACCACCTTTATACAAATCCTCAAAGCCAAAGGTGTTATCACCCAATAGCCGAATGTGATCAACTTTATCAGGATTCGCACCCAAGTAGGCAAAGTAGGCAATGGGTTCCCGATAACCCAGGTACTGATTCGTTGAATTCTCGGTTAGCCATTCCTCCGTCGTGCCATTGGCAATAATATAAGGAGCGAGAAGACTTCCTCCCTGTAACTGGGTGTTAAACGTCACCATACCTCGATTCACATCGCTAACCACCCGTTGGGCAATGGCTGCTTGGGCATAACCTTCGTTTCCTGGGTGAATTAGTTGACCTGTCATTGGATCTTTAACTGCTCCCTCTTCATTTTCAATCACGTACAAGCCGACAGAATTATCAAAGCGAGCCTCACTCTTAATCTCGATAAAATTCGCCTCTACCGGACTGGTTTGTCCTCGTAAATCAATGAGTTCTTTTTCCCCTTGTAATTGAGTTCCTAAGACAGGAGACTCATTCGTTGGTTCACCTGTTAAGGTAAGACTATCGTTACCCTCTACCATCGGGTTTTGCCCATTGAGAGTAAACTGATTGCTGTTCAACCAATCATTTTGGGAACTGAGTTGAGGCTTGGCATTGCCGTTATTCTTTGTCCCACGATTTACCGTTAAGTCAAAGACATCACTGATTTCTCCTCCATTACCATCATTAGCGGTGAGAGTAATCGAATTCGTGCCGACGGCTTTATTGCGGGGATTGCCACTAATTAAACCCGTTTCCGGATTCAGGTTTAATCCTTTGGGTAAACCGATAGCCGAGTAGGTAAGGGAGTCACCATCGGGGTCAGTGAAATAGTCACTGATGTCTAAACTGTAAAATTGTTTGGTTTGAGCTGTTTGGTCAGCAATGGGAGAGAGTAAGGTGGGGTCATTGTTAACCACCGGTGCGGCGGCGATATCGAGTTTAAACCCATCGCTTTTTGTCTCACCTTGACTATCATCGGCTGTGACCAAGATATTCAGGGTTTCATCCCCATTATTCGGTGTACCTCTGAATGTACCTTGATCTGGGTCAAAACTTAACCACGAAGGAAGTTCGCCTCCATCTTTTAATGTGGCAGAGTAAGTTAAATCCTTTCCATCAGTGTCACTAAACTTATTGTTGATATCTAAACTGAAGGATTCGTCTACTTCAGCCGTTTGGTCAGCAATAGCGGTGACTAACAGGGGAACATTATTAATCACATTACCGCCACCAGTTAAGCCGGAATTTGCCAATAAAGCCCCCACTTTAACCAGGGGATTCCCCACAGTATGCGTCGGAACTAAACCACCGTTATCCTGCAACGGATTCAGTTGGGCATCGATAATTTTAATCCCGGCAGTTGCATTGTAATCATTCCAGTTCTTTGTGGCTTTCGGCGGAAACTGAACATTCCCACCCTTGTCAATTAATTCCTTATTCGTGTGTTGTTGAATTCCCCAATCGTTTGTGCCATTATCTGCTGTATTCTTGTAAAAGATGGTATTCTTGACGCTGACCTTAGCATTCTTACCAGCCGATACACCGCCACCAACCCAGCTAGCGTTATTGTAAGCGATGGTTGAGTTGGTAATTTCGGTGGGACTGTAGAGTGTCATTCCACCACCGACACTCCCTGATGTATCTCCAGTGGTTTGATTACCCGAAAAGGTGCTGTTAATAATTTTAGTTGGAGCGTCATAAGTCCATAAAGCACCGCCCTGATTGGCTGCTTTATTATTGGCAAAGGTTGTATCGCGGACGACTAATCCTTTGTTGAGTCCATTGCTGAGTTGAACAACGGCACCTCCGTTCCCTTTATTTCCTCCATTAGGGAGTGCTAAAACTTCGTTATTTTTAAAGAGGCTACCTTGAATACTTACATTGTCTTGCGTACCCGTGTAGAGATAAGCAGCACCGCCTTCAGCCCGACCTTTATTTCCTTCAAAGACACTATTGATAATCCGAATTGTGCCAGAAGTTAAATTACTTCCACTACTGGCGCGATCCGTGTAAACTGCACCGCCGTAACCTCTTAAGGACGGATTTTTGTTTCCCTTGTCATAGAATGCTGCAGTGGTATTGTTGTTGATGAACTTGGAGTTTTCAATGGTTAACTTACCTTGGAGACTATTAATTGCCCCACCGTTAATGCCTTGGTTGTTGGTAAATTCACTATTGGTAACGGTGAATTTTCCGGGACTGACAAAGGCAATAGCACCGGCGCCGCGTTCATCATTTCCAGCAACGGCTTTATTTTTATCAAAGGTACTGCCATTAATCGTTAATTCGGTTTCCCAGGCGCTGTAGATTGCACCGCCACCGTTATCAGCGACGTTGTTCTTAAATTGAACATTATCGACCGTTAAGGCGCCTTGGTGAGTGATCTCGATCGCGCCGCCGCGTTCCTTAGTATATCCGTTGATCAGGTTAAGGTTTTTTAAGGTCAGGCTGGCGTTGAAATCTTGATTTGAGTTAACAAAAAATAGGCGGGATTGTTTGTTCCCGCTAATCCTCAGCCCTGGAGCGTCAGCCCCATCAATTGTTATATTTTTCCCTGGACGAATTTCTAGTTGACCTGTTCTGAGGGTAATGGTCTTTCCGGCAAGGCTGGAACTGAATTTAATCGTATCTCCTGATTGAGCTAAGGAAATCGCATCTCTTAAGGAACCTGAGCCATTGTTTTTTGTATTGGTAACAATGAGCTGTTGTGGCATAATTCAATCTCCGAGAATTTTTGGCGAATTACGGTCTTTTTGTCGTTTTTAGCAGGTTTAAGGTAGGAGAGATTCGTGTAGCGATAGGTGATGAATTATTCTTCTCCAACAAAATGAGATCAACAAGTTCCGCTCCTGTTTCTAGTTTAACGCATTGGAATTACACCCTCTATATCTATCAATAGGACAAGAATCAAAAAATGACAGGTTGAATTGATGATATTTTACTAAATCTTAATAAAATTTTTGTATTTCTATGATGAATGCTTTATCAAGCTAAAGTAGAATAAACCTGAAGACAGGGAAGAGAAGGGCTGGAGAAGGGGATTTAGGCGATTGTGTCGGGAAAAAGCCGCGATTTATCCGAGAATAGGAACAAAGGCAGTAAATTAGCAGACTATCTGTCCGCAGACAAGGCATGACATTAGCGAATGTGCGAATTATCTTGGTTGAACCCGCAGGTGCTTTAAACGTAGGATCAGTTGCCCGTGTGATGAAAAATATGGGGTTGCACCAGTTATGGCTTGTCAATCCCCATTGTAATCCGAAGGCATCACCAGCGCGGCAGATGGCGGTTCATGGTGTCGATGTTTTAGAATCAGCCCAACAGGTGGCAACGTTACCTGAAGCGTTACAGGGATGTCAACGCGCGATCGCAACCACTGCCCGTACTCGTCATTTGCCGACGACTCTGGAGCCTCCCCGCTTGGCATTACCCTGGTTATTGGAGGATGATATCACCTCTGCCTTGATTTTTGGACCCGAAGATCGGGGTTTAAGTAATGATGAACTCAACTATGCCCAGCGATTTGTCTGTATCCCAGCCAATCCAGAGTATCCCTCGTTAAACTTAGCTCAGGCTGTGGCAATTTGCTGTTATGAGCTGGCTCAACTCGCCTCCCCATCTTCTCAGATGAGCCAGGGTAAGACGTACCATGGTAAGACGCACCATGGTGCGTCTCTACATACTCCCCAGACGCACCATGGTACGTCTCTACATACCACCGCTTCCTTAGATGAAATAGAGGCTTACTTCCAACACTTAGAAGCCGTATTATTAGAGATTGGCTACCTACATCCCCACACCTCGACATCCCGCATGGAAAAGTTCAGACGCCTGTATTACCGAGCCATGCTCACCCCAGAAGACGTCGCCATGCTTAGAGGTATTCTCCGTCAGACAGAATGGGCGGTACAATTTATGCCGAGGTCACAACAGGATGAGTCAGAATCCTAGCTACTGTCTTAGGATATAGACTTTTAGTCGATAAATTGTGAAAATAGCCATGTTCACACCATCAGGAATGTATTGGTAAGCAACCCCGGTCTAAAGCTTGCCCTCGAGCGAAGCGAAGGGACACGGAGCTTCAGCTAATTAGCTGAGGTTATGCTTACCAGCCTAAGTGTCACGCGCACTACGTTATCGGCAAGAGTTAAAGACCTACCAGTAGATGCGATAGCCAGTCTACTGCTCTAGAACCAAAAAGTTAAACAGTTTTAAGGTCACTGAAACAGTGCTTTTGGATAGTTACCGACTGATAACATTGGCGAGGCTAACTTTACCCCAGAAATGGGAGACAATTGGAGGGGCAACCATACCCCTCCACCCCCTAAAAAAGTATGCGGTTAAAACCACTACCGCGTGTTCCTCCCTGGTCTAAAGCTTGCCCGATAAGCGAAGCGAAGGGACACAGGGTTTCCTACAACGAAGGAGTTTTTATGAAGTGTGAAGTATGAAGTGTAGAACTTAATACTTCATCATTGATACTTCATACTGTTATAGGGCTGGGTTCAGACTATGGATCTAAAACGAGTTGCCAAAGATACAGCCAAAGTGCTGACTAGTTACATGACCTACCAAGCACTGAGGATTGTCCTGGATCAATTGGGTGAAACTGACCCGCCCCAGGCTCTGTGGCTGCATTCTTTTTCGGCAAACCAAGGAGTTCAAGATGGAGATGCCTATCTCCAAGCACTCTTGGTGGAAAAACAAGAACTGGCGTTTCGGATCATGACTGTGCGACAGCATCTGAGTGAGGAAGTGGCAGACTTCTTGCCAGAAATGGTTCGCACGAGCATTCAACAGTCGAATATGGAATATCGACGTCAGTATCTCGAGCGAATGACGCAACTCAGTATCTCTGAACACCCAGCCTCAACCGAACAGCCAGCTGATTCGGATACCTAGTTGGCAATTAAAGCGGGTACTCTGCCATCTGCTGAAATACCCCTACTTATGGAATGTGAGTTCCATATAATCTCCCTTTTTCTAAAAAGGAGATCGTCAAAAACACAACCATCACAGAATTACCCATGCAAACGTTACCTAAAGAGCGTCGTTTTGAAACTCTGTCTTATTTGCCGCCTCTGAGCGATCAGCAAATTGTCCGACAGGTTGAATACATTTTGGAACAGGGCTATATTCCAGCCATCGAATTTAGCGAAAGCTCTGAACCAACACAGCACTACTGGACATTGTGGAAACTTCCTCTGTTCAACGCCACTTCTGCTAAAGAAGTCATGGCTGAGGTGGATGCTTGTCGCTCTGAATATCGCGACAATTATATCCGCGTTGTGGGTTTTGACAACATTAAGCAGTGCCAAGTTCTGAGCTTCATTATCTATAAGCCCGGTGACAATCGTGGTGGTAGTCGGTGGTAGTCTTGGGTACTACTAAGTTGCCCTGCTTTGAAATCTGCTGAGATAGAGAGGAGAGGTTTTATGACCTCTCTTTTTTTCTTAATAATCACCAAAATAATAGTAGAGACGTTGCCTGCAACATCTCTACCTTTCTCTACCTTATTATTAATACCCCCAAGGGAATTCGAATCCCTGTCGCCTCCGTGAAAGGGAGGTGTCCTAGGCCTCTAGACGATGGGGGCTTATTTCTCAGACCTTAATAAATATAACGAACATTTTTGGGTTTGTCAACTCCTGAGCCAACAAATTAAGCGGAAACTTTTATGGCTCCACCTGAGTGACCAGATGAATCAATTCTGGTAAGATAAGCCTTTCCATGGCAAGGGTGACTGCTCCGGTAGAACCAGGAATGGAGAAAATCAGCTTACGGTGATACACTCCTGCGACAGCCCGTGAAGCGATCGCGCGTGAGCCAATCTCTTGGTAACTGAGCCAACGAAAGACCTCACCAAATCCTGGTAAGGTCTTCTCTAACAAACCGACTAAGGCGTCATAGGTTGTATCTCGCTCAGCAATCCCCGTACCCCCGTTAACCACAACCGCCTGAATATCCGAACGCTTCGCCAAGACTTGCAGATAAGTCTGAATCTGGTTCGGTTCATCCTTAAGAATGGAGTAAGCGACAACAGCATGACCCGCGTCACGCAGCAATTGCTGGATCAGGGAACCACTGCGATCTGATTCGTGCGATCGCGTATCGCTGACTGTCACCACAGCACAAGCAATCGAGCTTGAGCCTGTATCGGGATGAGGCTGATGAGTCATATCGGCGGTGTTTAGGCGTATGCAAGGGGATATTTAATCTGAAATCTGAGACTAAAGCCCCGTAGATCACAAAGAATTGAGAGCTACAGGTTCAATGCCCACAAGAATACCATTGAGTTACTCATCCATTGAGCCGTGGGAGAATCAAGACTTACTAAATCCTAAACCATTCTCCTCAGCATAGCGCTCCATGAAACGCATAAAGCGCTCCCATTCTTCTGTCGATTTCATAATCACAATTGCTTCTAATGCCGTCGGCTGTCCATTGACAAATTTGCCTTTAACCTCACGGCTAACCAGCTCCCCTTCTTCATCCATCAGGAATATACCTGTTATTTCTTCACCATAGTTGCCATTAAGCGCCTTGGGATTATCAAAATAAAAGGTTGCCGTACCATTGCTGCCATCACGAGAGCGAGTCAGGCGCACATCAGGTACAACTTCTTCGTCAATGCCTCTAATAAATTGAATTTTAGCCATGAGCCGTTCAGTCAAAATTTAAGAAAATTATCACCAATTGAATTATCAGCCGTGCTTGCCATTTGCACAACAACTGGAGCTTGCATTTTCCTCCAGGGGTTGATCCGTTTCTACGTCGAAACCGCCTCTAATCGTCAACCCCAGGAATTGCTCCTTTAAAACTTACCTAACGTACCTAGCGCTGATCCCTTGAGACAGCCTAGGCAACTGATGCCTTAAATTAAGACGATCAGAACTTCCGGCGAGTTACTTCACTTCACTCTACGGCGTTTTATAGTGAGGACACGTCCAGCCCCACTTGAACAATACAAATGTCCATACCTTTGTACGGCTAGAATTTTAGTTAGATTAAGTTCATAGTAATCATACCAAAAACCCTACAATTAACAAAAAAAGCACGATTCTTCTGCCATAACGACCAAGGTAATGGCAAAATTGATAGAGCAGATCATCAAAGAATTATCAGGCGTCCCCTCATTGGTGTTAGCGTAGGTTAGCGGAATCCAGCTTGCCTTACCCCTGAGGGGAGACGGTTTTGTAGATTCCTGCCAAAAATCTGCACCGTTTCACGGCGATTCCTCCAGTGCTTGACACGAAAGCGGGTACAAGCCTGGGACTCTCGCCACCTTTGCTCTTCCAAATCCTTAACCAATATCAATGGGCAAAAAGCGCGTTCTCTCTGGAGTTCAACCAACTGGCAATCTTCACCTGGGTAACTATCTCGGAGCAATCCGTAATTGGGTAGAAGCTCAGAGTCAGTATGAAAATTTCTTTTGCGTCGTCGATTTACATGCGATTACGGTTCCCCATAATCCAGCAACTTTAGCCGCAGATACCTATACGATCGCGGCGTTATATCTAGCTTGTGGGGTAGATTTAAACGATGCAACCATTTTTGTCCAATCTCACATCCCCGCCCACTGTGAACTCACCTGGCTGTTTAATTGCATCACGCCAATCAATTGGCTCGAACGCATGATTCAGTTTAAAGAAAAGGCTCTGAAGCAGGGAGAAAATGTCAGTACGGGTTTACTAGACTACCCTGTGCTGATGGCAGCGGATATTTTGCTCTATGATGCGGATTTAGTACCCGTGGGAGAAGACCAAAAGCAACATATCGAACTCACTCGTGATATTGTAATTCGGATTAATGACCAGTATGGCAGCAAAAAAAAGCCGGTGTTGAAACTGCCTGAACCCTTGATCGGTAAAGAAGGAGCGCGGGTGATGAGTCTCACCGATGGTACAAAGAAAATGTCCAAATCTGACCCATCCGAAATGAGTCGGATTAATCTACTGGATACTCCAGAGGAGATTCAAAAGAAAATTAAGCGCTGTAAAACTGATCCAATTAAGGGTCTAGAATTTGACAATCCAGAACGTCCAGAGTGTAATAACTTGCTCACCCTTTATACCCTGCTTTCGGGGAAAACCAAGGAAGCTGTCGCCGCCGAATGTCAGGATATGGGGTGGGGACAGTTCAAAGCGGTGTTGAGTGAAGCAACCATTGAAGCCCTCAAACCGATTCAGCAAAACTATCAAGCTGTGATGGAAGATAAAGGCTATCTAGAGTCGGTGTTACGCCAAGGGCGCGAGAAAGCTGAAGCGATCGCTCTCTCAACCCTATCCAGAGTCAAGGCGGCTATGGGGTATTCTACACCCTTGTAGAGACGTAGCATGGTACGTCTCTTAGCTGGGGGAGCACAAGGATTACAAATGACGAATGACAAATGACGAATGACAAACCTTACTAAACCCTCGTTTCGCGACGCCGTTAAATCAGGGGAATTCTTAATTACGGCTGAGGTTACCCCCCCCAAGGGAGGTGATCCAATTCACATGCTTGACATGGCAAAACCGCTTAAACAGCGTGTTCATGCTGTTAATATTACGGATGGGTCTAGGGCTGTCCTGCGGATGTCTTCCTTGGCAGCCGCCGCTATTTTACAGCAAAATGGAATTGAACCCATCTGTCAGATGGCTTGCCGCGATCGCAATCGACTGGGATTGCAGGCGGATCTTATGGGGGCGCAAGCATTGGGTATTCGTAACATTCTTGCCCTTACTGGCGATCCAGTAAAAGTCGGTGATCATCCTGACGCCAAGCCAGTTTTTGATCTAGAATCAGTACGTTTGCTCCAGCTAATCAGTAAACTCAATCGCGGTTTCGATGCCAATGATAAACCATTGTCTGATGGAAATACAGACTTGTTTGCTGGAGCAGCCGTTGACCCTCAGTTAAAAAGTTGGTCTGGATTACAGCGTCGATTTGAGCGTAAACTAGAAGCGGGTGCCCAGTTTTTCCAGAGCCAACTGATTGCTGATTTCCATCGGCTGGAAATGTTTATGGATAAGATTGCGGCTGACACCGATAAGCCGATTTTAGCTGGGATATTTTTGATTAAATCGGCGAAAAATGCTCAATTTCTCAATAAATACGTTCCCGGTGTCAACATTCCCCAGTCTATTATTGATCGACTGGCAGCCGCCGTCGATCCACTGCAAGAAGGGATGAAAATTGCCGCTGAGCAAATCCAACTCGCGAAACAACTGTGTCAGGGTGTCCATATTATGGTAATTAAGCGAGAAGATTTAATTCCCCAGATTCTCGATTTAGCGGGAATCCCTCCTCTGAACAGGTAAAACGAATTTCAGTGAACCGAAACGTTTTTGGTTGCGAGCTAATGTAGAGACGTGCCATGGCGCGTCTGGGAGTAGGGAAAGATTATCGTTTTTTAGATACCTCACCGTAGCTCTTTCGGCATTCGTGCAGGAGAGATTGGCTGCTCGCAATGGCTCACTTTCTGGGCAATGTCCTGATTGACAGGCTGGGAATGAGGAGAAATCAGGTGTAGCTAAAACGTCAAAAATCAGGCTCCTTGAACACCAAGGATTTTGACGTTTAATTAATTTTTTGGTCTGTATTCAAGCGCCGAAATGATTGCAGGGGGCTTGATTTGAGGAAAAAGAACGGATGAATAAGACGGTAGATACCGAGATTTGTAACGTTACAGTGTATGATGACCAGGCGCTAGTTAAGCGCCGGGGCGTTGTACAGCTAACGGGTGAGGAACGGGAACTGGTCATTACTAATTTACCCATAACGATTTTAAGCGAATCCGTTCAGGTGTCGAGTACAGGTTGTGTCGGTGGGCGATTATTAGAGGTGCGAACGGAACAAAGCAGTACTCGTGAAGCGACTCACCCAAAAGTTAGCCAACTTTCTGAGGAAATTAGTCAGTTAGAAGAGCAAAAACGTCAGGGACAAGATGTGCTGACGTTGCTGAATCTACAGCGGAATTTTATCAAAAATTTAGGGAATCAGTATCTGGAGCGCTTGACAAAATCCCAAAACCCTGAGCCTTTAAACTTGACTCAAATTGGGGAATTGCTGGATTTTGTGGGAGAACGATGGCATGATTTATCTAGTGCGATCGCGCAACAGGATCACGAGCAAAAACAGCTTAACACTCAGTTACAGGCGGTGCGAGGGCAGTTTCAGCAGCTCTCTACCCCCCAGATTCATGACAGCTTTAATATCATTGTCACCCTAGAACCATCGGGTTCGGGGGAATTAGCCATCGAAGTTTCTTACAAAGTTACAGGGGTAAGTTGGCAACCCGTCTATGATTTACATTGGCAAGATAACCTCCAAGCCGTTAGCCTTAGTTACTTGGCTCAAATTACTCAAAACACGGGTGAAGATTGGTTAGGTGTAGCCCTTACCCTTTCCACCGCCCAGCCCGGAGTTGGGCGGGAAATTCCCCCGATTACACCCTGGTATATCGATTTGCAACAGCCTAGCGCCTTGGCAAATCGGGCAACCACAAACCCAAAGGAGCATAACTCACCTCGCCCCACCTTGGTGAATATGCCCTTTCCTGGGATAGCGCCAGAACCCGAACCGAAGATAGATGAAGAGTTAGAGCGGTTGAGAGTCGAAAAGGAACTCTGGGAACGTCCGGGACAAAAGGGTATTGTTACTTTTACCCTCGATAGTCAAGCCACGATTCCTAGTGATGGGGTGAGCCATAAGGTTTCTATTTTCTACAGAGATGATTATCCCTGTAGGGCTGAATATGTGGCGATGTCGCGCCAACTTAACTTTGCTTACCTGAAAGCAACGGTTACCAATCCGTTGAATGGCGTTACTTTATTACCGGGACAGATTACCATCTTTCGCGATAATACGTTTATTGGCACAACCGAAATCCAGAATATTGCCCCAGGTCAGGATTTTCAAATCGATTTGGGTGTGGACGATGGGCTGAAAATTGAGCGGTATTTAGTAGAACGACAGATGGATAAGAAGCTGATTGGGAGTCAGCAGCGGGAAGTGGCTACTTATGCTTATCGGTTAACTGTTGCGAATTTACGGGAGCAAGATGCACAAGTTAAGGTGATGGAACAACTGCCGGTGAGTTGTCATTCCCAACTGAAAGTTCGGCTCACTGATGCTAATCCCCAAGTTCAAGTTGGTGAATTTGGTGTGTTGGAATGGTTACTGGCTCTGCCTTCCCTTGCCTCTCAGGAGTTATCTTATCAGTTTACGGTGGAGTATTTGCCGGAATTTAGGGTGATAGGATTAGATATTTAGCCATAAAATTAATCACGGGAAAAAATGCGTAATCTGGACAAAAAAGCCTATATATTAGAACTCTTAGAATTAGCAACAGTGACGCAGTAAATTAACGAAAATATTGACCTGCGATCGCAACAATTGGAGGGGTTAGGTTTTGGACTTTATGATTCGTTTCATCTAGCTTGTGCGGAGGCGGCTCAGGCTGACATATTTCTCTCTACTGATGATCGCCTGCTAAAAAATGCTATCCGACATCAAGAGGCTTTAAAAGTAGCAGTAAGCAACCCTGTTATTTGGTTGATGAATTTATGGCAATCCTAAGTAAAAGGAGAAGTTAATTATGACACCATTGGAGTTAAGAGAAAAGGGTTATCAGATTTTGGTTAGCCATTTGGGACAAGTCGATACGATTCGCTTTTTGCAACAAATGGGATGGGGAAATGGTAACTATACTCAGGAAAGAGGAGAAATCCTTGATTCTGTAACGCGGGAGGAATTTTGGCAAGATTTGCAGAGGATTAGAGATAGGAGATAATTAATAATTTAATAGCGAGCGTCTCGCTCGCACTACTATTCCCTCCTGCTTCCTGCTTCTTGCCTCCACCACAAGACTGATTCAGCAGACCGTTCAAAGAGCTGTTCTAAAGCTGCCACTTCTGCCTTTGTCTGTGCGTCCACTGCTGGCAAAGGTCGTCGCCTGATGGAATAGAGCTATCCGCCTAACACTGGACAACCGTGGACAACACGATCATTCCATTGATGGATAGCCAGTCTCAGCAAACGCTACGTTATTGGGGTCATGGAATCTATGGGTGCTTGCCAGCTCATAGTTTAAAAGCCGTCTAGGTTT
>NZ_JAVKEW010000194.1:0-15297 GCF_040226375.1 Coleofasciculus sp. G2-EDA-02
CCGCCTTAATTGCCTCCTGGTTTTGTTTAAGTTTTGTCCGTAATGACTTGTAGGTTGCCCCAACTTGACGAGGAACATTGCAAGCCATTTGCGAAGGAAGCTTAAATTGCTCTCGCAGGGTGTAGTAAACTTCCTTCTGGAGCTTGGTGCCGTTGTAGGTTTTGCCCATCTCAAAAGCCACACCGGACGTGTAATTCAGTGCATCCCTATATGCCAAAGAAATCACCCGAAGCTGTTCTTTTTGCTCCTGGGTGACTTCTAGTTTTAATTTGGCGGTTAGAGTTTGCTGCATGATGACTTCACTCTTGTTTATTTCAGTGTGTGGAAGGTTAAGAATCCAACTTCTCCCCACTGAGGATAAACATGGGATTAACAGCGGCAAAGATTTGATGAGTGCCTCGGGTCTCCAAGCGATTGATTGACGATTGTACGACCTCGATATTGCGGGCTTGTAACTCAGCCAAACCTTCGGAGAGGGTATAAAGACTCTCTAGATTACTAGCTGTGGCAACAATCCGACCTTGGGGTTCTAAGTAATGCCAGACTTCCTTAAGAATTTCTTTAATCGGGCGTCCTCCCTCAATGCAGGCTCTATGGGGTTTTCCCGGTAAATCTGGGAGACATTCCGGCGCCGAGCCTTCGATAACGTCAACATTCTCAATGCCGAAGCGGGAGCAGTTGCGTCGAATCAGGTTCGCCACATCTTCATCCCGTTCTACTGCCACAATTTTACCGTGAGGAGAAAGTAATCCGGTTTCCACGGCAATCGTACCTGTCCCTGCACCGATATCCCAGAGCAAGGAATGGGATTCTAGGCGCAATGCGGAAATAATCAGTAAGCGTGCTTCTCGCTTAGTCAGGGGAATACCGGGCAAGCGCTCGAATAAATCATCGGGAATACCAGGAGTGGTATAGTTCCATAAGGGAGAAGACATTCTGTTCGTCCTTGGTCATTAGTCCTTACTGTATAACAACGTTGACGCTGTTTAAGCTAGGGTCACTACACCCAGTAATATAGCCGCCAAAATGCTGAACCTGTCGCAGATAGTCCACCGTAGCTGACGCGATCGCAAATCCTGGAATTAAAACGGGAATACCAGGGGGATAGGGACAAACCCATTCAGCACTAATTTTACCTACGCTTTGTTCTAGAGTTAATCGTTCTTTCGGGGCAAAAAAGGCGTCGCGAGGGGACATCGACGGTTCCAGGATTAACCCTGACACCATTCCCGGTTGGTATAAATTCTGCCTAGGGCGAGAATCGGGACGACAATAGCGCTGGCTTAAGTGGGAAAAGGCTTGGACTAACTGCTGAATATCATCAGTGGTGTTTCCTAAACTCATGATAAACGTCAGATGTTGGAATGTCGGTAACTCGGCGGTTACATCCAACTGCTCACAAAAAATTTCATCGGCTTCAAACCCACTGAGCCCTAACGCTGTAACCTTCACCGTCAGTCGGGTAGGATCTAGGGTAAAACAGCCTGGAGTGTTTGTGGCGTCTAAAACCGATAATCCAGGAATTTGCTGAATCTGTTCTCTCGCCACCTCCGCCAGCCCTAGAGTGCGGCTGAGCAGCTTTTCCCCATACAGCACCATTTGATGTCGTGCGGCGTCTAGAGAGGCTAAGAGGAGGGCGCTGGGACTGGTAGACTGGACAAGCTGTAGGGCTTGACTCAATCGTTCAGGATCAATGCGATCGCCTTTAATGTGCAGCATTGAGGCTTGGGTCATAGCTGCCAAAACCTTATGGGTGGACTGTATGGTTAAATCAGCCCCGGCTGAGATTGCACTCGGAGGCAAATCAGGGTGAAAAGTCAGGTGCGCCCCGTGCGCCTCATCAACCAGCAAAGGAATATTGTAGTGATGCACCCGTTGTGCGATCGCGTGGATATCGCCGCACACGCCATGATAGGTCGGATAAAGCAGCATCACCGCCTTAGCCTCCGGATGGTGCTTGAGGGCTTGGCTAACCGCCTCTGGGGTAATGCTGTGTGCCAAATCCCCCGACGGATCATACTCTGGGGTAATAAAAATCGGACTTGCACCAGACACAACCAAACCTGCGATCGCGGATTGATGACTATTGCGAGGCAAAATTAGCTTATCTCCTGTACCGCAAGTGGCTAAAATTGCCGCAATTACTCCACAGGTTGAGCCATTAACCAGAAACCACGTTTTATCTGCACCAAACGCCGCCGCCGCTAACTCTTGCGCCTCCTGAATCACTCCTGAAGGGGCAAATAAGTTATCAAAATCGGGCAATTCAGGTAGATCACTCTCAAAGACTGATTTTCCCCAGAGGTTCACCAGCCGATCAGATATACCTTTTCCCCGCTTATGACCTGGGGCGTAAAACGGCGCGTGAGGGCGCCCAGCACAGGCTTGTAAGGCATCGAGTATGGGGATAGTCCTTTGTCCTTCGTCTTTTGTCATTTGTCATTTGTCCTTACTATGCCATCGAGGGTCTTCAAAGGTCACGCGCCATGCCATCGAGGGTCGTGAAGGGTCAAAACTCAAAACTCAAAACTTACTCCCTTAATGTTGTAATATAAAGTATTTGGGTAAAAATTAGTCAGGTACACAAGGAAGTTCTATGTCGCGATATCGAGGTCCGCGCCTGCGGATTGTCCGTCGTCTGGGCGATCTGCCCGGTTTGACTCGCAAATCCCCCCGTCGTTCATACCCACCCGGTCAACATGGTCAAGCTCGCCGGAAGCGGTCAGAATATGCGATTCGATTGGAAGAAAAACAGAAACTCCGCTACAACTACGGAGTCACGGAAAAGCAATTGCTTCGCTATGTTCGCAAAGCACGTAGGGCAACGGGTTCCACGGGTCAAGCGTTGCTAGAACTGCTAGAAATGCGACTGGATAACACCGTATTTCGTTTAGGAATGGCGGGTACTATTCCAGGTGCGCGTCAGCTGGTAAATCACGGTCATGTGATGGTCAATGGTAGGGAAGTGAATATCGCTAGCTACCAATGCCGTCCCGGTGATGTGATTATGGTTAAAGATAATGAGCGCTCTCGGGGTTTGGTGGAAAAAAATCTGGAATACCCCGGATTGGCAAATCTACCGAGCCATTTAGAGTTTGACAAGAAAACATTCACGGGTAAGGTCAATGGTGTGATTGAGCGTGAGTGGGTAGCTCTGCAAATTAACGAACTGCTGGTGGTTGAGTTCTATTCACGCAAAGCTTAAGTTGGTCATTAGTAACTGGTCATTGCTTGATTGTTCATGAGGTCAAGTGTCGCTACTTAGAATACCCTCTTTCCTTTGAGGACAGTTTTATACAAACCACGTTTTACTTGTTTGCCCGATAACGTCTAGTTATCGGTTTTTTTTACCGTTTACGTTCTTGTTCCGTCAACATAGTAGGTAATTGGGTTGTAGTATTTCCAAGGGCGCCGCACTAGCCACCAATTTGTGACATGGTGCGAGTGTAGTAACCATCAGTGCCAGAGTCTCGCTGCTTAAAGTTGATATCTGGTTTAATCGCTAGTAACTGCTGCACTCGCGCTCTTAATTGGGCGAGATCAACACCGCTACGGAGAGCGCTTTTTAAGTCAATCTGACCCGTTTCATTGAGTAAACAGGGGCGCAACCAGCCATCGGCAGAGAGGCGCATACGGTTACAGCGATCGCAAAAACATTCGGACATCTGACTGATAAAGCCGAGAGTCCCTAAGGCATCAGGAATCTGAAACACATCAGCCGGTCCATTCCCGCGCACATTCGACTCAACTAACCCCCAGCGATCGCGGATTTGCTGGCGTAGTTCCTCTGAAGGAATCCAGGCGCGATCGTTAAATAATTCAGGATTACCAATGGGCATAAACTCAATAAACCGAATGTGCCAATGGCGCTCAAGGGTAAGTGCGGCTAAATCCAACACTTCTGAGTCATTCACCCCTGGAATAACGACGATATTCAATTTCAGCGGATCAAACCCAACCCGATGTGCCGCCTGAATTCCGTCCCAAGTTTGCCGCCAGCGCGATCGCCCCCGATTCCCGATAATTTTGTCAAAGGTATCAGGATTGAGAGAGTCCAAGCTAATATTAATCCGCCGCAATCCCGCATCATACAAGTCTTGTGCCATGCCTGCGAGTAAAAAGGCATTCGTCGTCATCGCTAAATCTTCAGTTTGATCCAGTGCAGCAATTTCTCTGACCAACTCTACCACCCCTGGACGCAGTAGCGGTTCTCCACCCGTCAGGCGAAACTTTCTAAACCCCACCGGGATAAACACCTCTTTCAATAGCGTCAGCAGCTCCTCATGGGTGAGGAGTTCCTGTTGCAGGATATAGTCAAGTTCTGACCCGTCCGGCATACAGTAGTGACAGCGGAAGTTACAGCGGTCAATTAGGCTAATCCGGAGATAATCGACAGTGTTCATGTTTATTTGCGGCTATCCCCCATCTCTCTTGCGGCTACTGTTTCATGATAAGAATCTTTTAGGGTAGGGGCACGATATTATCGTGCCCCTTGTGTTTTCTTACACCCCACACCCCACACCCTAACCCCTGTCTCCTTTTTCGCTATATTACCCGCCCCTTGAGGTCATGCTGATTAAGGCTGGTGGGCAATGCCCACCCTACTGTTGCTGCCTTCTGTCTTCTGCCTTCTGCCTTCTATGAAAATTGGCACAATCCTGGCACACATGTCCCGTCAGTGTATGTAACTATTAACATGTGAACGTTGAGGCGCATCACTCCTATGTTAGGCAAGTTACTGGATGGTCGTTACCAAGTCAACCAAGTCCTCGGTGCAGGAGGATTTGGTCGCACCTACCTGGCACAAGATACCCGGCGTCCCGGTAGCCCAATTTGTGTGGTCAAACACCTTCAGCCGGCTAATCGTGACCCCAATTTCTTAGAAACCGCCCGACGCCTGTTCAACAGCGAAGCGGAAACCCTAGAAGTGCTGGGCAATCACGACCAGATCCCGCGTCTGCTTGCCTACTTTGAAGAAGACCAAGAATTTTATCTGGTTCAGGAATATATTGAAGGGCATCCCCTCAGCAAAGAGTTGATACCGGGTCAACCGTGGGATGAGACGCGAGTTATTGCTCTGCTGCAAGAACTCTTAGAGGTTTTAGAGTTTATTCATAATCGTGGCGTGATTCACCGGGATCTTAAGCCAGATAACTTAATTCGACGTAATTTAGATAAAAAGTTAGTCTTATTGGACTTTGGGGCGGTTAAGCAAATCCGGACTCAACTGGCGACTTCTCAGATGCAGATGAGCAATACGGTTGCGGTGGGGACTCCGGGTTATATGTCCAGCGAACAGGCTTTGGGTCAACCGCGTCCCACTAGCGATATTTACGCCTTGGGAATTATTGGTATCCAAGCAATTACGGGTCGTATGCCTGCCGAATTGCAGGAAGATTTAAATACGGGCGAACTGATCTGGCAGCATCTTGCACCCGTGAGTCCAGGGTTGAAGAATATCCTGACCCGGATGGTGCGCTATCATTTCAAAGACCGCTACCAGTCAGCAACAGAAGCCTTGCAAGCGGTGCGATCGCTCACAGCTTCCCCTTCTACTCCTTACAGTCAGCCGATTCCGCCTTCTAGACCAACGCCACAACCCACACCCCTATCGGAACAAGGCACTCTGGCAGTTTCCCCCGCAGCACCACCTCGACAACCTACCCCTCCTCCCCCTCCTCGCCCTCCTGAACCCACACCCCCATCTGAACCGAACCGCGCCCCATTAGTCATTGGTATTGGTTTAGCCGTGGCAATGGCAGCCGCAGGCATGGCGTATGGCATTCGTCAGGGTTTATCCGGTCAAGGAGTGGCACGAGGGAATTGTACGGTGACGGCTCAAACCTTGAACGTGCGGTCAAACCCCAATGCAGCGGTTGTTGGCACGGTTAATAAAGGTACAAACTTATCCCTAACTGGCACCAAGCAAGGGGATTGGGTGGAAATTCGTTCACCGAAACAAGGATGGGTTTTTGGGCAGTATATCGATTGTGCCTCTGTGGATACCATTGCTGAACAACCTGCTAGCCCTACCCCAGAAGAAACTCAACCGAGTCCGACTCCAGTTGAGGCAAAACCCAGTCCCACCCCCGCAGAAAAACCAACCCCAACCCCGCAAAAATCCCCCGATCAACCCAAACCCGATAATGGGGCAAAGGTCTTGACAGAAGCGGCACAAGAGTATCAAAAAGGTAACTTAGATCGAGCGATCGCGGCGGCTCAATCGGTTCTCCCCAGTAGTCCGGCGTTTGAGGATGCTCAAAAGAACATCGAGACTTGGCAAAAGGAATGGTCAGAGGCGAAAACCAAATTCGATAAGATTGAGCAAGCCTACAATGAAGGGCGCTATGTTGATGTGATCATTTATGCCGCAGACAGCGATTTTCCGGAACAACGCTATTGGCGAGAAAAGTTAAATGAATTAGTTCGCCAAGCCACCCAGCGTAAAAATCAAGGGGATACAAATCAGCAAACCCCGCCGTCATCCGAACAGTCAAATCCCCAAAACCCTAAACCGGACACACAACAACCCGTTCAACCCTCACCTAAACCCACAGGGGACAATTCAGTGCCAATTTGTGAACCGGAAGCCGAAGAAGCCTGTTGATATAGCAGTAGACACATCGATTAGGACTTTGCGAACAGTGGTAGAGACGTTGCATGCAACGTCTCTACACGCAATTTTTCAGTCGCTCTACGTGGGTTTGATTTAGCTCTGTTAGTTCGCGCAGGCGGACGAAAGTTTGTGTAGCTGCGATTTTCTTTTCAACAGGGCTAAGAATAATACATTGGTGGGTTACGGCGGATATCTAATTAAAGGATTGGTTGTGTTCATTTAATTCCGCCTAACCCACCCTACTAGCTACTAGCGTGGCACACCTAAAATGGTGGATTCGTATTGTAGGGGCGCACGGTGTGTGCCCAATTTCACCGTCAAATCTATTCCACAATTTTAGCTGTGTCAGTCCACTACACCCAATACTGCTCGGATAAGCCTTGAGTACAAGGGCAGGTAGGTTGGGTTGAGGTAAGCGTTACCCAACGTTTTACTGGGTTTGTGGGGTAACGCTGGCGCTCTACCCAACAAACAATTTTTCTTAACCGAGCAGTATTGACCCTACACCTGTATAGTTTTTGTTCTCATTCTCTTAACTACCAAGGATTTCCTACCAGGGTAAACGCACTCCAATAATAAGGATGAGTTAAATTAATATTCCCCTGGTTGAGTAATTCCTCTGGTAAGTCAACTCTCGCTGACGGGGTGACTAATTCATCTCCGTCTAATTTCACTTCCCCCCGCATCATTGCCAGTTGTGCTTGTCGCAAGGCTTCAGCTTTAATCGGGGCTTGTTTTAACTGTTGATAAAATGTGGTCATCAGTCCTAATGTCCCCGTATCACTGACATACCAGAGACTACCCAATGCCGATTTTACCCCAGCTTGTACCGCTAATCCGGTAAATCCTAACTCCGCTTGTTCATCCCCTAAGGCTGAACGACAGGCACTTAATACCATCAGTTCGACTGGGGGATTATCTAATTGCAACTCTCGCAACTTGTCTAGGGTTAATCGAGTATTCCAAAACTGAATATAGGAGTTACTAGGTTTTCCCGGTTTAAATTCTCCATGGGTGGCGAGATGGAGAATACCAAACGGTTGATTAGCGCGGGCTTGTTTGAGATTTTCTAGGGTAAAGGTTTGGTTAAGAAAGGACGTACCTGACCACAACTGATTGGTAATCATCGATAACTCTTTGGGGACAGCAGGTAAAGGGTCTTGTTCCTCAAACTGAGACGCGCCCATGGCTAATATATCAGCATTTCGGATATCCACATACCGGGTATCGGTGAGGCTAAAACTGGGCATTAACCCGACGCTGTAGTTCTCGATAATAAATTGGTTTCCGTCATAGAGTGTAGCGATGGGGAGGGAACGCAAGCCACTATCCATAACGAAGCTAAGATTATTAATTTGTTGGGCTTGTAATTCTTCTGCGATGGGGGAAATTAACCAATCATAAAGTTGTTGTGCAGACGGTTTATAAGGACGAGGAATACGAACATCGGTGACAGCGCGACGTAATTGTTGCACTTGTTGCAGAACTTTCTCTCGTGTTGCACCGGGAACAGGACGACGAATTACATCTCCAGAGGCGGTAACTAGGATCAGTTCCAGTTGGTCAGTAGGTTGAGGATTGGGGTTATGGGAAAGTTGTTGGTGTTGAGATGTGGACGGGTTAAACTGCCAAACTATTTCGTTTTGGTCTTTGGGATTGGGTTTTTCGGGAGTGGGGGTTTGGGGTTTAAAGAAGGCGTAAATTAGGGCAGGTTTTATTCCAGTTTGTTGTTCAATTTGACCCAGTGTTGTTTGCACTTCTTCAGGCGTAGCCGTGAGGGTATTACTAATCCCTAGGTAGCTTTCATAAGCATTTGTGAAATCGCCTTCTTGTTGAGTCAGTTCAGCTTCAGCCGTTGGGGTGGTAGTGTTGGTTGTGGATGAGACAGCGACTTGACTACCCTCGTCGGGAGTGCTATCTTCATCGGCAGATTCATTACCCTCAATCGGTTTAGTGATATCAACCGGATTTATCGGTGGATCATCGACGGTACTGGTGGGAATGTCAGCACGGATAATCGCAATATTTCCTTCTCGGTGAGTTAGGGGAAATAAACGCGGCGGGATAATACTAATGTCTCCACTGGTGAGAACTCCGGCTGTACCGTTTAGTTCAGCATCTCCTACTTTAAAGGGTGTGAGTGCGTCACCCCCGTGGCGAATGGTAATATCTCCACCGCCGTTACCACCCGCCGTGGAAATACTGGCGTCTATACCATTTTGGTCGGTAAATGTATCTGTGGCGCGGAAGTATTGACCTGCGGTAATATCAACATTACCCCCTATACCAATCTCACCACCTTGAGCGTTAATTAAACCAACCTGAATATCTCCGATAGGGTCAAGGGTAACATGACCCCCATTGCCAGAACTGCCGCTGCTATTAATCTCACCCGTCGTAATCGCTGTTGAAGCGTTAATGATGATATCGCCGCCACTGATTCCTGAACTGTTGAGATTATTGGTGGAAACAATACCAGAGGTAGCCGTTAGGTTAATTTTCCCACCTTGACCATTTGGATTGCTAGAGTTGAGGGTGACAGCCGTCGCGTTTATGTCAGTTCCCCTGAAATTAATGTCACCCCCACGGCTTTGAACGAAGCCGGAACCGGAAACGGCGATAGGATTAGAACTGCTTACCGAAATATCACCACCATTGGTTGTCAGCGCGATCGCTCCTGCGGTAAGATTACCCGTAGTAATCGCACCATTGCTGCTGGTGATGATAAGGGCGCGATCGCGATTAATAATATCACCTGTAATAATATCCTGATTTGCCAGCAAGCTAATCGTCGCATTCCCCTCTCCCGTGATGGTTCCCCCAGTGGTACTGATAGAACCTGAACCCACGGGTGCTTGCAATATGAGGGGGGTTTGGAATGTAACATCACCCCCTAAAGTAATTGCACCACTGCTAGTTGTCCCCCCAATCGTGATTGAGGTAAACGTATTTTGTAGGGAATTAAGTTCTGGTGCAGTTAAATCTAAAATACTGCTGTTACCACTATCTGCACCCCCGATTTGAATCCCTTGGCTTGAGGTTAACGGTTGCAGGGTTAAAGTCCCAGTTCCAGAAATATTGCCTGTAAAATTAAGTTCATCACCGATGAGGGTAAGATTTCCTGCACCCCCATCAATATTGCTGCTGATATTCGCTGCGTTATTGAATTGGAAGGTATCATCTAAGGTTCCCCCCGCCAGGTTAGAAAATTCACTAAAGTTAACTGAGTTAACTTTACCGCTATTGCTTCCGGTAATTGTCCAATTATTCGCGGTGTTATTGGCAATTAACGTACTGGTAGCGTTGGCGGTTCCTGCAACCTTTTCAATATTTACCCCACCCAATACGGCTAAGTTTACGGTTAAGGGACTGGTATAGGCGGAGTAGTCTAAGGTATCTATCCCCGCGCCACCGTCAACTGTTCCGGTAAAAGTTACACCATCATTGAACTGAAACGTATCATTATTACTACCCCCTGTAAGGTTGTTAATAGCAGTAAAGTTACTGCCATTAATGCTGCCAGCGTTGGAGTTGGTTAAATTCCAGGTGTTCGGGGTGTCACCAGCAATTATTGTATTGTTTCCTCCACCCCCGTCAATGGTTCCTGTAAAGGTAACGTTATCATTAAACTGAAATGTATCATCATTACTCCCTCCGGTCAGATTTGAGAAAGTATTGAAATTCAGTGCGCCATTAATTATACCGCTATTGCTTCCGGTAATCGTCCAAGTATTTGCGGTGTTATTGGCAACTAGAGTACTGGTAGCGTTAGCAGTTCCTGTAACCTGTTCGATATTGACCCCACCCAATGCGGCTAAGTTTACGGTTAGGGGACTGGTATAGGCGGAGTAGTCTAAGGTATCTGTTCCTGCACCGGCATCAACGGTTCCGGTAAAGGTTACGCCATCATTAAAACTAAATGTATCGTTATTACTTCCTCCTGTCAGGTTGTTAATAGCGGTAAAGGTACTGCCATTAATAGTGCCAGAATCGGAGTTGGTTAAATTCCAGGTGTTCGGGGTGTCACTAGCAATTATCGTATTGTTCCCCCCACTCCCGTTGATGGTTCCGTTAAACGTGACTCCAGTATTCAATTGAAATGTATCGTTAGCATTACCGCCACTCAAGTTAGTAAAATCGGAGAAACTAAAGGTTCCATTAACGGTTCCCGCATCATTAGCTGTAATATTCCACGTATTTGCTGTATTTGTGCCAATTAAGGTGCTACCCGTATTACCAATAACGGCTTCAATATTTTCTGCGCCAATAGCGGCTAGATTAACGGTGGTAGGATTAGGATTACCGGAGTAGTCCAGGGTATCTATACCCTCACCGCCATCAATCGTGCCGCTAAGGGTTGCATTATTAGTGAAGCTAAACGTATCATCGCCACCAGAACCGCTTAGATTCTCAATTGACGTGAAAGGAATACTGTTGGTCAAACCATTACTACTAACATTGCCAGCATCTGTACCAGTTATAGTGAAAGTCGTATTGACATCTGTAGGTGCCCATAATTCTGAGCCACCCACAATTTCTAGGGGTAAGTTAAATATAATGGGGTCAAATGTCACTGGACTGAGTGAAATAATCCCAGTCCCATCAGTTCGTCCAATCAGGATAGAGGTGAAGCCACTAAAACCATCCAACTCATCAGCTGTTACCTCTAAAGCGTTACCACCAACATCAAACGGTCCACCGATGGCAATATTGTGACTCGGCGTCGCTGGTTCAATGACTAAATTACCAAACTGGCTGGTGATTGATATTGTGCCATCGACTCCTCCAGTAAAGTCAATTCCGTCTCCAATCAGGATAATATCCCCACCACTTGCACCACTGGCATTAATATCACCAGCAATAATCGTTGTCCCAGCTTCTATAGTAATATTCCCACCAATATTCCCTGATGTGGAACTGATTAAACCACCCTCGTTAACCCCACCATTAAAAATGACGGCACTGGTATCAATTATTCCTCCGGCTGTCAGTGTAATATTGCCTGCACTTGATGTTCCACCTGCATCGATACCAGCAGTAATGATATTACCCGCCGCGTCAAGGGTAATATTGCCACCTTCATCACCGGATGCAGAAATATCACAACTGCTAAATGAACCACATTGAGAACCAAGGGTGGCATTGATGTTACCACCACTGTTAATCTCAATATCTCCAGCGCGTCCACCGGATACAGTATTACTCGTATCAATACCACTCCCCGTTTTGATATCGCCAGCAGCCGTCAGCGTAATTTTCCCACCATTACCCAGTTCAGATGTTGAATCGACAAAACCATCAATATCGATATTGCCACCATTACTAATGAAAGTAATATCACCTCCGGCTGCGCTACTCGCTGTTGTAGTGATATTTTGGCTAGAGCTAATATTAATGTCACCAGCCGCTTCCAGAAAAACAGTTCCACCTTGGCTACTTGCTGGTGCTTCTAAGTCACCTGTCGTAATCGAACCATTATTGCTAGTAATGGTGATATTTCCACCAACGTTAGCTGCAAAAAATTCACCTGTCTCTACATCTGCCACATCAACATCACCCGATGCATCAATAGTAAGATTACCCTCTGGAGTGCTGATAAAGCCGAGTGTAACATTATCATTGTTGCTAGTTACATTAATATCTCCACCATTTGTGGAAATTGAACCCATACCTGTGATAGCTTGATTCGCGATTAAAGTAATTGAGGCATCATCAGCTCCAGTTAGGTTAAAATCAGCCATATTAATCGAGCCACCACCAACAGGCGATCGCCAGGTTACAGGGTCATTAAATGTAACATTATCAGCTAGGCTAATTGTACCACTACTATCAGCTCGTCCGATAGTAATCAAGGCAAAGCCATTCTGCAACGCTGAAATATCTGTACCTGTTAAACCTAAAACCCCTGTTCCTCCAGTTCCTGCAATTTCAATAGCCTGATTTGAGGTTGCAGGCTGAAGCAAAACTGTACCTGTACCCGTTACTGAATTGATGCCACCTGTAAAATCAATCTCGTTCGCTGTAATCGTTAATGCATTATTTCCCACCGATAAAGTATTGCCAAATACAACGCTATTGGTTGTGTTATCTCCGAATACTGCCTGATTGACCAGCGTTACTGAACCCAAATACTCTTGATCAGTACCACGAATAATACCACCAATATCAAAAACAATATTAGTGGCATTTCTCAAGGTTCCATCAGAAACAATAATGTCACCACTTGGAGCCTCAAAGGTAATGACTCCTCCACCGTTGTTAAATCCTGTAAACTCAATATTCCCTGTTTGACTACTAACCGTAATATCTCCAGGATTGCCCCCTGTAAAGGGTCTAGCCACTGCACCTTGTAGTATGATGTCTCCTGTAGCCTCAACAATAACTGTGCCACCATTATTATTTATGGCAGTACCATCAGCGAATAAAGCGGGAGTACGACCACCTCTTATATCAAGGCTTGCACCAGTAAGGGTAATATCACCTCCTTCCGTTGTAATTTCACTAACTCGGATTGTGCCGGAAGCTAATAAAGTAACGGAACCACCCGCTGTCCCCAAAGATCTATCGATTTGTATATCTCTCCCCGCTTCAAATACAACTGTTTCTCCGAGGGTCTGATTAGTAAAATCTAAAGGGAGAAATCCACCAGTTTTAGGTAGTATAATAATATCTCGTTGTGCCTCTAGGCGTATATTTCCAGTCAGGGCTGTTAGCGCCGTATCATCAATCTGAAAATCAGTCGTTGCACCACCATCGTTTAAGAGAATTTGGCTGTCTAGCACCTGGGCATTATCATCAGGCAATCCATCATCAGGCTCAATAATAATATCTCTTGGATCAAGCAAAACTGTGCCATCTTTGCCGGAAGTCGCGGACACATCTACAGCACCACTGAAATCCAAAGACGTTTTACCAGATACTTCCACAAATCCGCCATCCCCCTGTTGGATACCACCACGAGCGGTAATGTTACCGTAATAACCTGTAACGTTGTCCGCCCAAACAATGACATCACCGCCATCACCTTCTGTTAAGGCATCTGCATGAATCTGGGAGTCACTACTCACAAACGTGCGCTCGGCATTGGGTATAGTATCTTTACCTTGATAGCCTCCACCAATCCGCACATTTCCTCCGCCATTAATACCAGAAGCCTCCACATTGGCGGATATTAAACCAACTTTATTTCCCAATACATTAACTTCACCCCCAGTTGCTGATGAGGGCGCAAAGCTTTGCGCCCCTACAGCTTCTACATCAGTCCCTATATTGCCGCTGTTAGACACATCAATTGTGCCAGAAATGATCGCAACGCCTGTCTCTTTTGGTAAAGTTACTCCAGTATCGGCTAATTTCACCTCTCCCGATGGCGTCACATCAAGTCCAGTCTCAACAGTTTCTTGTTTACCCGTTAACAACTCGGCTAAATCTAAGGGCGTAAATGGTAGCGGTTCTCCCAAATCAGTCGTGGGTTGTTCAATTTCTAAAGACAGCAGTTTCCCTGGCTGAGATATCTTGACTAAATTGGAACCGGGAACCGCCGCAACGGTAACCCTTCCTCCTGGTGTTGTGAGTGTTCCAGTATTAATTACACTACCAGCAATTAACGTTAAATTTTTCCCTGGTGATACCGCTAATTCACCTGCATTAACAATACTTCCCGGCTGGGATACGTTAAAGGAGAATTGATTCGGTGTGCCAATCAACATCTGATAGTTATTCGCACCACTAGCATTAAACCAATTATTCTTTTCAAAACCCATACCTGTGGCGGTTGTTGCCGTAAAATCAGCAGGAACGTTTAAACTTGCATCCGCCCCAAAAATAATTCCCGCCGGATTCATTAAATATAAATTAGGCGTTCCTCCAGTCACCTGAATCAATCCGTTAATTACCGAAGCATCCCCACTAACGACGCGACTGAGAATATTTCCCAGGTTGGGATTTGCCAGAAAATTGGCGATTTGGTTAGTATCCAAGCCAAACTGCTCAAAACTATGGAATAAATTACTCCCATCTCCCGAAATACTGCCACCGGAAATATCATATTGAGTCCCATTTTCCGTGACAATTGTACCCGTACCGTCTGCGGCTGGGGTGATGGATTGAGCTAGGGCGGCGGAATCCCCCATCAGTGAAGCCACGCCACAGAGAATCGCTTGAAATAGAGAAACAAGGGCAAACAAGCAGCAGAAACCTAACCCAGACGATTTCATGATTGACCACCCTTTTCGTGCTATTTTATGTAGTCTCGCTTATTCTCAATCGTTTGGGACTGATATTTTAATAAAACGATACAACATTTATTTTTTTGTTATTAATATTGTAGAGGCGCAAGGATGGTATCTCTAATCGGGTTGCTGTTCTCTCACCCAACTCCGAAACGCCCGTAATGTTGCGGTTTCTCCATCCGCTAAACTTTGCCGAATAAACCGAGGGATTGCTGCTAACGGTAGCCATGGAAACGTCGGACTTCTCTCCACAGATTGATAACTCGTTGATTCTGGAGATAAAACAAACACATCGAGTTTACGTCCATCATAAGCTGCTACGCAGCTAAACCGGATAAACAGCATTGCCTTTGTTTTTGATTTTTCTATTCCATTTAATTATAAGCTCTCCTTCATTTAATAATTTATGTAGCAATTTTTCTAGTTCTTCTACTGATTCAAATAGTCGAT
>NZ_JAVKEW010000195.1:0-10667 GCF_040226375.1 Coleofasciculus sp. G2-EDA-02
TGAACAATGGATAATGACCTCTCCTTAAAAGAAGAGGATTGAAATTAAGGAAAATCTTTTTTAATTTCTTCGTAAACGAAGAGGTTTTAGACCCAATTAATCAATTGTCAATTATCAATTATTAATTATCCATTGATAAAGATGGAACATTTAGACGATAACCCACCCCATAAACCGTCTCAATCAAATGATCGCAACCCTGCTGCGCCAGCTTCCGTCTCAGCAGTCGCATTTGCGCCGCCACAACATTACTCATCGGTTCTGCACCCAATTCCCAGAGTTGATTGAGCACCTGATCGCGGGTGACAATTTGGTTGGGATGTCTCATAAAATATTCCAACAACTGAAATTCTTTATGAGTTAGGGGAATCGTTTGCTGATTTCCTGGGGAGTCTTGCCAATAAGCGGTATGAGTACCGTAATCTAAGGTGAGGTTGCCGATTTTGAGGTGTTGCGCTTGGAAATGAGGCGATCGCCTCTGCAATGCTCTCAACCGCGCTAGGAGTTCCTCCATACCAAAGGGTTTGACTAGATAATCATCAGCGCCAGCATCTAGCCCCATTATTTTATCCTCCATCCGATCCTTTGCCGTGAGCATTAAGATGGGCAGAGGACTTTGTTGCGATCGCAGCCGTTTACATAAGTCTAATCCGGATAATCCGGGTAATAGCCAATCAAAGATTGCCAAGGTGTATTGAATCCAGTCGGATTCTAAGTATTCCCAGGCTTCAACGCCATCCAGAACCCAATCCACAATATAAGCCTCTTGATTCAACGCCCGCTTAATCGCCGCGCCTAAATCGGGTTCATCTTCGACTAAAAAAATTCTCATAGCATCAAGTCATGAAATCAAAATGAAATCGTTGTCTACCATTAGTCAGATATTACAGCTCATTCTCTAGTTGGACGCGATCGCACCCGCAACTTTCTACAGTGAGAAGCGAAAGGACAGCAAGTTGTAGATTAGGTTGACGCCAGGAAACCCAACAGAATCTAGGGCTAATGTTCCCTACTAAAAGCCGACTCTAATCTATCAAATTAAGTGTGCCACGCCAATACGCTGGATTAAGCTGTGCGGCATTTAAACCTTAATGTCAACAAGTGAAAATCGTTGTAATGCGAGCATCTTGCTGACTACCCATTCCCAATTTAAATGCGTAACAGCTTACAAGATCATAAACCTAAAATAACGTCAAATAATTATCATGAACAACGCAAACTTTTGGCAACTGTATAGTGAGGCGGTGTTAACCTCACTGGGCTTTTTCTGGAAAGCGTTATGGGCATTCATCTTGGGTTATGTCATTAGCAGCGCTATCCAGGTTTTTGTGACCCGCGAACGTATGCAACGGACAATGGGTAAAGCGGGAAAAGGTAGCGTCGCCTTGGGAACCTTTTTCGGGTTTATTTCTAGTTCCTGTAGTTTTGCCGCCCTAGCGACAACGAAATCCTTATTTAAAAAAGGAGCCGGGTTTGTTCCTTCCTTGGCTTTCTTACTCGCCTCAACCAATTTAGTTATTGAGTTAGGATTTATCATCGCCGTCTTCCTCGGTTGGCAGTTCGTCGTCGGCGAGTATTTGGGCGGACTTCTGCTGATTATTTCGATGTGGTTGATTGTGCGGTTTACGCGCCCCACCAAGCTAATTAGAAAGGCACGCAAACGACTGCGGGAACGGGAAGATGAAGGCGAGCAAAAGGATGGGGAAGATCCTCCCGACTGGAAGGAGAAGATTCAAACCAAACAGGGATGGAAACAGGTTGCCCGCAAATATTTCATGGAATGGAAGATGGTTTGGAAAGACGTAACCATCGGGTTTACAGTGGCGGGGGCTATTGCCGTATTTGTGCCGCGATCGTTTTTTCAGTTCCTGTTTATTGGTGCTGGACAAAATGGTAATCCCGGATTTTTGGCGATTCTAGAAAATACTATTGTTGGACCGGTGGCGGCGTTTTTCACGTTTATCGGTTCTATGGGAAATATTCCTTTGGCTTCGGTTCTCTATGCCAATGGGGTGAGTTTTGCTGGGGTTATCGCGTTTATTTTTAGTGATTTAGTCGTGTTCCCGGTGATTCGGATTAATGCCAAATACTACGGCTGGAAAATGGCATTGTATATCCTGGGTGTCTTTTTAGCCGCATTGGTGGCGACAGCAATTGTCATGCACTATGGCTTTTCCTTATTGGGGCTTTTGCCACAAAGTAGCGGGCAGAGTCAAGCCCAGACGCAGCGTTTTGCTATTGACTATACATTCTGGCTGAATCTTGCCTTTCTCGCTGTCACCGGGGTTTTGGCTTGGCTGCGCTGGGGTGGCAAAAAGGATCACAAGGGTGGGATGCATCACGGTGGTGGTAACAAAGGTATCATTGAGCGGGTGCTGTTTTGGCTGGCGATTGTCTCCTATATTTGGTTAGCTGGGGGTTTGATTGCTACGGTTATCCGGTAAATTTTTGGTAAGGATTCAGGTCTATGTGGAGGTGACTTTGTGGCTAGGATTACTACACTGATGTTCTAGTAACCTGAATCCTTACAGTTTACTTAAGAACAATGTATATAATTGTTCTTAAGTAATACTCACTTGACAATTAACGACAATTATTCGTATTCTAAAGTGCCGTCAATATTAGCAATGTGTTCATCTAAAGAGATGTCTGATTGTGAGTAAGTTATTCCATCTACTTTTTCACATTGAGCAGCGAGGAGGAATTCTCGGCTGCTGAGTAGCTGCGCTAGACCTATATCTTGGCAGGTTTGGGAAAAGTTGGAATCACCCCAAGATAATACTCCATCCAAATTACCGATGTAATCATCTAATTTAATAGAGGTTGTCCGATAATACCCATTCCTTGTTTCACATTCGGCTGAAAGCGTTGAACCATTGATGGTTATATTTTCACAAGTTTGACTAAATTGACCCGTAGCCAAAGCCTTATTTACGACAACGTTAAAGGTCAGAACCAAAGCACATAAAAATGCCAAAGCCACTTTGATCAGTTGGAATGATCTCTTCATCTAAGATTCACCTCAAGTAGAAAATTGGACTATCGAAATTTCCCCTAACCTTGCTATCACAAAAGCAAGAGGATCAAGTCGATATGTTGATCTTCCCACTTAGGTTCACAGCTTTATAGATTTTTTATAAAATCTTTACATTGTGGGACATAACCGTCCCTAAGTAGTCAGAGACAAACCCAGACTCTTTGGGGGTAACTAATTGAGTGTTTTCTAAGGGTATTGTGATCATTGAGGTTTTGCTGTTATCGGAGAATGTCAGGAAGCCATGTTCGCCTTCTGTCTTTTTCCAATCAAGATAAACAGAAAAATTCTTCACCGATAGAAGGATGAATCCCAATCGTATGATTAAAATCTGCCTTAGTCACCCCAGCGTTAATGGCTAAAGCAATCATCTGAATAATCTCAGAAGCACAGTCTCCTACCATCTGAGCGCCTAAAACCCGATCTGAGTTGCGATCAACTACTAGCTTCAGTAGTGTTTTTTCCGGTGATTTTGCCCTCATATCTAAAAGGGATTGGAATGTTTTTTGATAACAACGCACTGATTCGCCCAACTGCGCTTGTGCTTGGGCTTGAGTTAACCCGACGGTAGCGGCTTCAGGTTGGGAAGAAACAACGTAGGGAACATAGTCATAATCGACAACGTGAGGATGATCACCAAATTCTGTCTGGGCGAAAGCTCGACCCGCCGCGATCGCAACTGGGGTAAATGGCGCTCTAGCGGTACAATCACCTACAGCGAAAATATTAGCTTGACTGGTACGGCTGTACTCATCAACCGCGATCGCTCCCTGTTTGACTTCAACCCCAGCTTTCTCTAAACCCAATCCATCCCAGTTAGGAATGCGATCACTAATCCAGACAACTGTCTCCACTTCTACGGGTTCACTGTTACCCAATAACCTTAAATTCAGACAATCTTGCACTCGTTCAATTTTCTCAACCTGGCTATTGGTGCAAATTCTAATTCCCAACCGAGTCATCTCGTCTTGAACCGTTGTCCGCAAATCCTGATCACAACCGGGCAAAATTTTATCTTCGGATATGACTAGAGTAACTTTTGAGATCAACCCATTCATAATCCCCGCCAGTTTCACAGCAATATAGTTACTGCCAATAATAGCCAGGTGTTTGGGTTGATGCTTCAGATCGAGAAATTTCCGCGTCGTAATCGCATATTCAATTCCGGGAACCTCGGGTTTTATCGCTTTTCGACCAACCGCAATCAAGATATACTTCGCCTTGTACGGATGTCCATCAATATCTACCCTGTGAGCATCTAAGAATTTAGCATGTCCTTTGAGCAATTCAACGCCAGCTTTTTCCAGCTTTTGGGTATGCCTTTGGCACAAATGCTGAATGTCGCGGTTTCTGGCTTCCATAAATTGACACCAATCAAAGTTCCTCGAAACATGACCCCATCCATATTCATCCGCCCGTTCAAACACTTTGGAGAAACCAGCCGCATAAGTCATGAGTTTTTCGGGGATACAACCATGTACCACACAAGTCCCACCGACTTGATCTTGCTCCGCGATCGCCACCCGGACGCCATATCCAGCCGCGCTTTCAGCCGCCGCTAAACCACCGGGTCCGGCGCCAATAACTAAAAGTTCGTAATCCCAATCCATAACAAAACCTTGTCAAAAAATACAATAGCTATCTTTCAGGAAAGCATTTTATTGCTCAGTAAAGTAAAGTCTAACCTTGCCGAGAGTAATTTAGTAAAGTATAGACGAATACTTCGATAATTTACACAAGTTAATATTTTATACTTCTTTAGGTAGATTGAATGTCATCGATAGTCTCCTAGGATGAAATCGAGGTGGTCAATCCATCGATTTTCCAGAAAAAAGTTCAATAAAAAAAGGTAAAATTATGGCAATACAAGAGCTGACGTTACACCAAGTTAACTCAGAGATAAAAAAGTGCATCCAAAACTGTCTAGATTGTGGCAGTATTTGCCTGAATACAATTACCTATTGTATTCAAAAGGGGGGACAGCACACTACAGCTAATCATATTAAGCAAATGATGGACTGTGCTGAAATCTGCCAAACGAGTGCCAACTTTATGCTTCGTGGCTCGAACTTCGACACCCGTACCTGTGCAGTTTGTGCCGAGATATGCGATCAGTGCGCTCAGAGTTGTGAACAGTTTGATGATGACGATCAGATGCAAGCTTGCGCTCAGATGTGCCGTCGTTGCGCTGAATCCTGTCGGCAAATGTCTACAGTGGCAGCGTAATAAAATCTGTCGCTAGATCGACTTTTTTATCATGCTCCACTCAGAGGAAAGCTTCGGTTTTCCTCTGAAAAAGGATAGTTATTTAAAGATATAATATTCAGATAATTTTACAATTTACTTGTCATTATAACCGGGAAACGACAAAGATAAAAACCATGTTTTTGAGCTGGACTCACATCCATTTACTTTTAAACCATTTTCCAATTATCGGAACTATATTTGGTTTACTATTACTGATTTATGCCCTAGCCAAAGATAGTGAAGATTTGAAAAAAGCAAGTTATTGGTGCTTTTTTATCATTGCCCTAATTACGATC
This sequence comes from Coleofasciculus sp. G2-EDA-02, assembly GCF_040226375.1. Classification (NCBI taxonomy): domain Bacteria; kingdom Bacillati; phylum Cyanobacteriota; class Cyanophyceae; order Coleofasciculales; family Coleofasciculaceae; genus Coleofasciculus; species Coleofasciculus sp. G2-EDA-02. Next base: position 5,578 of record NZ_JAVKEW010000195.1, read on the forward strand.
CCCGTTTTTTGGGCAGGGATGCAAGCGGAAGAAGTGGTTAGCGCTCTTCCTCAAGTTCCCCATTCGTTGATTCACGCCCATAGAAACATTGCCGAGCAAGCTCTCATTGCTTTAGAGATATTAGGAGTAATGAGCTTATTTGGCTTGTTTCGAGGGATAAAGAACACTCCCTCTTGGTTTCCCATAACCTTGTTAGTCGTGGCAGTTATTGCTACAGGTTTGGTGTCATGGACGGGACTTCAGGGAGGAATAATTAGACACACAGAAGTTCGCTCACAATTGCAATTTTTACTCCCCAATGATGCTACAGAATCGGGCGATCATCATCAAGGGTCAGAAACTGAACATGGACACCAAGACGATTCAGGACATTCTCATGAATAGGATTCAGTCTAGAGTATTTTTAACTCAATTTATTCCAAGTTTTGCCCTCATCCTGAGACTGAAAAACCTGATTCTGATCGTTGACAGCGTAAATAATTTCGGGATGGTTGGGAGCAATCGCCAGATGTAAAATAGTCCCCTCTATCCCTTCACCGACAAGTTCCCAGGTTTTACCTCGATCAGTACTGCGAAAAATACCCGGCGAGTCAGACGCCAAACGATAGCCATACATTACCGTTTGCTCCCCTTCTGATTTCAGCGTCAATCCGGCAACTGGGGCATTTTTCGTATTCGGTAAAACCATCCAATTCTTTCCCCCATCGATACTTTCAAATAATCCATTGCGGGTAGTAGCAAAAACATGATCGGGGTGATTGGGATCAACGGCTAAACCAAAAGGCGCACCCCTTAATCCAATTGGTTGCACTTCCTGCCACGTTTTGCCGTTATCGGAGGATGTGAGGAAGCCGTGTTCGCCTTGTTTTCCGGATGCTGCCCAAGCATACATTACATCAGGATTACTCGGCGCGATCGCTAAAGCATGGAAATCGACACCAGGGAGCGATCGCAACTGCCAATCTTGCCCTTTGTTTTCACTGACGATGAAGCCTAAATTTCCTCCTTCAGGAGGATGACCACTGGCGTAAAAGCGCTGATTATCTGTAGGATGTGGGGCAAAACTCATCAAATCAGACCGATCAGTTCCCACTTGTAGCCATTTACCATCCTCAGCACGCTGTAATAACCCGTGATGCGTCGCTAGATACAGAATCTCTGGATTATCTGGATCAATCGCCATACCATGAATATGAGTTTTTTCTCGCCAGTTATCCGAGGCTGGAGTGAGAGTCACCTGTGCTGGCTTAGGGGTAGTAATGGCGGTTTCTGTGGGCGTTGGCTGACTCGTTGTGGGATTATCTGGAGGAGAAGCACAACTGATTAAGGTAAGACTAACCAACCCACAAAGCCAAATATGATTAAGTTTACGGTTCATTGATAATAGCCCTCGCTATATTTGAGACAGTAAAGAAGGGGATGAGACAAAATAATCGTCTATCCAAACAGTTCTAATTTGACAAACTAAAATGAAATTAAGATGAAATTTGTCTACCCGCCCCTACAGTTCTAATCCCCTAAATTAGCTGTGCCACGCCACTACAATCGACAGACGTTCCGCCGGCACGTCTCTACTTCTTTTAGATGCTAACTGTGGTTACACTGATTGATACCAAGTTGCAGTCTAAGGTAGAATCTGTCATGCTGAGCAAAACGCAGTGAAACGGAGTGACGCGAAGCATCTGCCCAGATTCTTCGCTTCGCTCAGAATGACATGATAGAACGCAACTTGGTATGACACTCTAAGAGTGTCACTTCCCAAACTAATCGAGGTTGGGCATAGCCAAGTAAGTAGGTTCGCGCTTGCTCTAATTGGTGAATAATCTGAGTATGGGATTGGTGTTGCCAGTAGCTATGCTGTAAATAGTCCACTAACCACAATTGAGCTTGGGGATCAAGGGTTTGATCAATTTCCTTAGCCAGTTCTAGCGCCATGCGGGATGAGTTGGGCAATTGGTTCAGCTTTGCCAGTAATTCTGGGGGAATGGCTTGGAGTTGTTCAAACGCCGCGATCGCTTCTCCGGGACTTCCTTGGGCAATGGCTAATATAGAGGGTTCTTGGAGAATCTGCTCATAACCCGTTTGCTGCAGCACCTGTGCCATGTCGTCTTGTGCTAATCGATAGAAGGGAATCCGTTGACAACGGGAAACTAAGGTGGGTAATAAGGCATCGGGACTGGGTGCGATTAAAATTAATGTGGCGTTTCCGGGTTCTTCTAGCGTCTTGAGCAAGCCATTTGCGGCTGATTCTGCCATGGTTTCCGCCTGTTCGAGCACCACAATTTGACGAGAGGCTTCTAGGGGAGAACGTCCTAAAAACTGGCTAATTTCTCGAATTTGTTCCAGGCGAATTTGAGGGGGGGTTTTGCGCTTGAGTCCTTTTTCTGCCGCTTCCTTGGCGGATAAGCGAATGCCATTGTGCAGATAGGTGGGTTCGATCCAGAGGAGATCTGGATGGTTCCCCTGTTGTAGGCGTTTCTTGAGTAAGGGTTGCTGCTGGGGTGGGATATCTTGACAAAACAACCGTTCAATGAACCAACGGGCGACCAGACCCCGCCCTACTCCAGGAGAACCGGCAAACAGATAAGCTGGGGCGATGCGGTTGGCTGTAATTGCCCCCTCTAAGAGTGCGATCGCTTGTTTTTGTGCAACTATGTTTACTATGTTCGTCATTTGTCATTTGTCATTTGTCAAACATCTATGACATACTTCTGCCGAATTCGTTGACGCAAAACCGTCTGAATGTCTAGTTGTACGGCGTCAGGGCTTTGATTGGCGTCAATCCTGACAATTCGCTGGGGATACTGGGAGGCTAATTGGGCAAAACCCTGCTGTACTCGCTGGTGAAAGGTTAACTCCGCTTGTTCCATGCGATCAGCGACTCCCCGTTCTCTAGCTCGCTGTAAACCAATTGTGACATCAACATCTAACCACAAGGTCAAATCGCTTTCTATTCCTCCTGTGGCGATGTGGTTGATTTGCTCAATCAGGGCTAGGTCAATCCCTCGTCCATACCCCTGATAGGCAATCGTCGAGTCGGTGTAGCGATCGCACAAAATAATCGCCCCGGCGGTGAGCTGAGGCTGTAACAATTCTTCAACATGCTGCGATCGATCAGCGGCATAGAGTAGTAGTTCAGTGCGGTGTTGTATGGATGAGGAGTTTTCTTGGAGTAAGAGTTGACGTAGTTTTATGCCTAGGGTGGTTCCTCCGGGTTCTCGGGTGATGATCACAGGTGGCTGCTTACCACAATTACCCAGGGTGTCTAGTACGCCACTGGAGAGGAACCAATCGCGCGATCGCTGGATTTGGGTGGTTTTGCCGCTGCCTTCCACCCCCTCAAACACGATCAGCATTTCCCCTTCTCCACCCCTAATCTAATTTATTGATCATCTTATCCGGATCAGCCGCTAAGATACTGGTAGCTGATAAACAACTGAGCATCAGTTTATTTTTTTTAGCCTTCTGCTCATAAGCCTTAACATAGGTTCGATATGATAAGAAGGTCTAGCTATCTGACGCCTAGGGTTAAATATGGCTCGCTACACTTGTTCATTTACGGTTGCAGTTTCTCCCGATCACCTTCAGCCATCGTTGATTGAGGTTTTACAATCCTGCGATTTTGACATTATCTATGATACGGGAGACTATATCATGGCACGGGAGATTCCCGGTCATGTTGCCTTTGCCAAACTCGTGACAGTGGAGGTTTTGATTGACAAATCGATGGCTACCGATCAGGAAATTCGCATGAATTTCGTGATCAAAAATGAAGAGTTACCTTTACAGGTAGACAACCACTGCCACGATAAGTTTTATGAAGTTCAAGAGGCGGTTGCCCAAAACCGCCATTGGCAACTCTTAGAAAGTGTTGCTGGATAAATCCCGACTTACCCTGTAGTCAGATTTTGTTTTCCTTTATTCCATGGTTGGGTTTGTTTCGTTTCCTTTCGTTTCAATCCCCTGGTTTCAATCCTCTGGACTTCCCTGATCAAAGTTGGGCTAATAATCAGGGTGTCCAGTCATCTGGATCTCCCCCCATCATATTGGGGCTAATCAGGGTGATGTCAAACTCATCAGGAGGTCCAGTGGGAACCGAGTCGCGCTTGAGTATATAATATTTGGCACTAACTTGAGGACCGAAGACGACTTCGTCCTCATCTTCAAGATCATGGGCTGGAAGTTTACGACCGTTAATTACCAGTCCATTGGCGCTGGTTTTCCCTTTGAGGTTACCATCGACAATACGGTAGTAGAAACTGCCGTCCTCCCGTTCTCGCCGCACTAAAGTAGCGTGTCGGCGAGACACAAATTGTGAGAACAGACGAATATCCACATCCGGATCTCTGCCTATGGAATAAACGGGTTCCTCCAAGGTATATTCCTTGCGCCCTTTTTCGTCTTCAATAATTAACAGATGGTTTGAACAGGATTTTGCAGGCATTGAACATCGAAAAATAGGGATAGAGAGTGCAGTTCATTCACTGTCGCTGTGTCTATGCTTTCTTACATTAGCAAACTGCTTAATCATTTTCTTTAACGGATCAAGAAGAAACGACCTAAATTGCCGACCTCCAATTTGGTCTTCCCCCATTCAATCATCATAAGCATTAATGCAGATAATGGCACAGACTCCAATGTTACAATTTTGTGACATCCTTTGGCACTGACCCTACGGGAGAGCCGCTAGGCTTCCGTTGGGGTTTTGCTAATTGGCGGTGCTTTTGGCTTTTTATAGTGAGGAATATGCAATAACCTTTCTATGTTTATCTTAATAGCTACGTTACAATCCCGGTCGAGAAGACCCCACAAGCCGGCTGTGAATTCATATTGTTGACACTCCCCCGGTTAAAACGCGGGGGATTCTTCCGTCACAGGGAGGCAGAGTTTAACGTCTTCCAGGACGGAACCTTTACCCTCAGTAGAGACGTAGCATGCTACGTCTCTACCCACCGTGTGTCCCACGGCTTCCAGTCCTCTAATCTCGACTACTTGAGCCGCGGCTATATCGCGGTCTTGGGTATACCCGCAATACTGGCATTTATGTACCCGCTGAGATAGCTTTTTCTTGCCCGTCTCCTTTAGGCACT
>NZ_JAVKEW010000196.1:0-28391 GCF_040226375.1 Coleofasciculus sp. G2-EDA-02
CTACACGGCGCGTGTCATAGGCAGATACATAAAACCAAGTTAAACTTGCTTGAAGTAAGGCTTGAGCCGGATGAGTGCGAAAGTCTCATGTCCGGTTCTTAGGGGAGGGAACAGAGGTGACTCTCAAACCTTACCCGACCCTTGTGGGATGAAGATTACAGGGGTGTTGGGGTTAGATGGGAGGAGATCAGAGATGGGTTCAATTAGGAGTTGATGCAGTTGCCGTAAGGGTTCATTGATGTATCGGATGGGTTGAGAAGTGTTTTGGGTGGTTGTTGGTGTAGCGCCGCGTAGTGTCTCTTCTTTAACACCCAAGGATTCACGAGATTGGCTAACTAAGTCTGACAGTGAGATGTTTTGTTCCTGTCTTAAGGGTTGCAGGTGGACTGGGCGAAACGTAAGTTCACCAGTAGGTTTGATGACCCAAATAAAGAGGTGGTCTAGATTAATAATCGAATATTCAACGATTGTGGCTTTTTGTTCTTGGGCAATCTGTTGAATTCGCCCAAGATTGAGTGGATCAATAGTCTCTTTTGGAGACAACTCATCAGTTACCCCTACTGGCTTGGCAGATAAGCGCTCATACAATAATTCTACGAAGGCACGGGCACGACCTCGTTCAGCAATTTCTAGTGCTTCATTGGCTCTGTACTGTAGGACGATAGCTTGTTGTAACAAGCTATAGGTATCCAATTGCGTGTCGAACAGTGACACCTTATGAGCATCCTTTAATCCACCTCTGAGAGATTCTCTAACCTCCATAGCATCACGGAGTTTGTTCTCTGCTTTTGTCAAGTGACCAGAGTTAAGCAGAGCAAATCCTAACTCATTCAGCGCAAATCCCTCTCCTCGGCGATCGCTAATCTCTCTAGCAATGGTCACAGCCTGCTGTTCATATTCAATCGCCTGCGGGTACTGCCTTAGTAAATTGCAAGTCATGCCCAAATTGGCGAGATAGTTAGCTTCCCAAGCGCGAGTTCCAATCTCCTGTGCAATATTCAGGGCTTGCTGATAACGTTCTAGCGCCTCCTTGTATTTTCCTTTAGCTCTGTAAACCATACCTAAACCGCTCAGGGAACAAGCTTTCCCAAACAAGCTATCAAGTTCCTGGTAAATAGTCAGAGATTGATTAAAGTACTTAATCGCCTCATCGTACTTCCCTGAGAAATTACAATAAGCAGCAGCTATATTGGCTAAGTTGTTTGCCTCCTCGCAGCGAGCTTCAATCTTACGTGCAATATCTAAAGATTCCTGATAATGAGCCATCGCCTGCTTCTCTTGTCCGATGGCGTAGAAAACCAAACCCAAACTTCCTAAAGCATTAATTTCTTCCTTCTTAAAGTCATTGATTGCTTCAGGTGATAAGAGGAAATTATTATCGACTTTTCTTTCAGTGAGACGAGGAATAATTTCTCTTACTAGGTTAAGTTGCTGCTGATGGTAATCAATCGCCTTGTCGTATCGACCTAAACTGAAGAAGTTATGACCGAGATTACCCAAAGCAGTAGCTGCCGCATGATGATTTTCAAACTCTTGTGCAATTTCTAAGGACTGTTTTTGGCAATCAACTGCTTCGTGGTATTTGCCAAGGGAAGAGTAAGTCTTACCAAGATTGCCCAAACACAGACCTTTCCCCGCTTTCCCTGACTGACCACCAATTTCTCGTGCAATCTCCAAAGATTGCTCATAGCAATCAATCGCCTTCAGATATTCCCCTATAAAGTCGTAAGCGATACCCAAACCCATCAATGCAGCGCCTTCTCCTAGTCGTTTTCCTATCTCCTGGTAGAGAACTAGCGACTGCTGGTAAGACTGCAATGCTGCTTTGAACTGACTAACTTTATATTGTTGCCCCCCCTGCCGGAACAATTGGTCAGCTTCAGCTTCTTTGGGGATCATTGATAAAGAGCTGCCCATCCCCGTAGCAAGTTGAGCGGCGAGATTTCGCAACCAGTTTGTTGAACTGCGATCGCCCCACAGCTCTCGCTGCATCGCTATCTCCATTATCGTCTGCACAAAACCTGCATCTATCAGCTCCCAGTTAGCCCGCAAAATTTCTATTTTTTGATTGGGACAGGTTAGCAGTGCGTTGATTACCCAGTGATAACCTCTTTGGCTTTGGCGTTGTTGGTTCATGGAGATTGTTAGGGGCGTGATATTCAGGCAGTGGAAATGTGTCTGACGGTTGACGTGGCACTTACTTCATCCTTCAGTGCGCCTCGACTTGATTCCAGAAATCTTGTGGATACTTATAGCCCTTCATCTGGAAAGTGCGATCAGTCTCACCCTGTACTTGAATAAATGCATGAAACTTAGCGATCGCGCTTCTCGAATCACCCTCTCAATAACGTTTCCGCCCACCGATTATCTTCCTCAGAAAGTGGCAGTTGTGGCGGCTGAGTATAATCGATCGCCAAATAATACCGCCCTTTTTCGTAAACGCGATCGAGCAACGGTTGTAACTCCAAAATTGGCTCCTCTTCACCCAGCATCAGCGGAATCAGTACAGGGGGAATCGGTTCTCGCAAGCCAAACGCATATAATTCCCCCGTCGGTCGCCTCTCGCCCCGACAAACTAGAATGCGATAATCCCCCAAATTTTCACTTCTAATCGGAAAAGGTTTGCCACCCCGCAACAGATCGATTTCCACCAGATGAGTCGCACTAGCTAAAACTCGATTTCGTTTGCGTTCGTAAGCCAGTCGCCCTTCCCCAGGACGTTTATTCTTGGGAGACAAAAGCTCAATGACAGTAACGACAGTACCCGTCGCCACGTCTCGAATTTCCAGATACCGCTCGTTCACTTCTTCGGCAGCAGGAACTGTCACCTGCTCAGGTTGAACGGGTAATGATACAGTAGCAACCGATGATGTCGGTTCTGCCGTTTTGCCAGTCAGCACCGCCACATCAGGAATGCCAACTAAAACGCTCTGTTCATCGTTACTATAGTAAGTCCGCTTTTCAATTTCGACTCGATAGTTCTCACTGAGACGATCTACCAAGTCATCGGCAATTGCTACAATCAAGCGGTTATGCACCGCTGACCATAGTTCTGAATTTTCCAGATAGGGGTTCATTCCGGGAAATGGCGATCGCATAGAACAACTTCAGTCACTGAGAGACTTATTCCTCATCGTATCGGTTTTGCGGGGGCAGCGACGAGGGTTGCGATAGTGTTAGCGAGGAACGAGCGTCGGCGTTAGCCTAGCGCTGCTGCAAAGCAGATCACATGATTACATTGCGCTAGGTGCGATCGCTTTCTCAGGACAAACACCGGAGTGGCCTCTCTAACTAGCTTGCAAGTAAGAGTTACGGAATCTAGTTTTAGCCATATACCTAGCTTCCTTGACAGTCCATTGCTTGTGAAGAGTCAAATCATCAATACTTTGTAGCCGAACCAAACCCCTATAATCGCCCGTAATTTGAGCAATAATTCTAGCGATCGCCTTACAGCACGAATCCGGATATTTGACAACTTGCAACTCAGAAAACCGAATCACCACCCAATTTCTTTCTAAGAAAAACCGATTGCGCTGACTGTCTTTACCCCTATCCACACAATGATGAGGCTTTCCCGTGCGCCCCTCATAAGGTTCATCAATCTCGATATCTATCGCTAAACCTGTCGGTTGATGAACCAGAATAAAATCAGCCGAGTAACGCAAAGATGTACCGGGTATAGGAAAATCACCCCCCATGCAGAAGTCATGAAAACCAGAAAAATAACGGCATAAGTAAACAAAAAACTGCTTTTCACTTACCCCTTGCTGTACTCCTGCCTTACCCTGACCTGCTGGCGGTTGAACAATCTCTTTCAACAACCTTTTAAGAAGCTTATAGCGTTCCTGCACTAAAGAATTATACTGCTCGATTTCCTTGTATTTCAACCGCAAGCGATGTAATTGATGACTCTCGTATTCAGATAGCTGTTGTTGATACTCAGCCAACCGTTGCTTATAGCGATCACACACTTTAGAATTGGCAAACCGCAGATAGGAAAAAGCCGCCATTGCACTCACTGACGAACACACAAGCGATGACCAGAAAGCCATAACACTCATCCCAGACAGCCACTTAACCAACATTACCACCACAACACTGGCTATCCAAAGCTTAATCACCAGAGAGTAACCCGATTTATTGGAAGCTGGTAGTCGCGGTGGGAAAGGTGGAAGGCTTCCAGGAGTAGCACTTTCTGCCAGAACAGGGATTGGGTTATTCGCGCAGAACTGACGGATAGAATCGGGGACAAGGATAACTGGGTAAAAGCCAGGGGGTTGCCTCATAATTCCACCTCCTGGAAATTAGGTGAATGCTTAAATTGCACCTGTTCTACTGCTATTTGCTCCTTCTTCATCGCCATCAATCTTGCTACCAGTTCAGGCGATGGAGGCGTAGAACGCTCAGTTTCCTTTGCAAAATAAGTGTACCTCTGCTCTTGAGTCCCCTTTTTGTCCGGTTCATACAAAAGTAACTCTTTTCCTTGGGATAAGGCTTTATTGATGGCTTCCTGAGTCCCCCTCGAACCCGCCACTTGCACCACCAGCAACATATCATCTTTGCCAGTAAGCCTGTTGAGCATATCGTCATTGCGCTTGAACAATTGAGCGGGGCTTTTGTAGAACTCGCGGCTGACCAAATGCACATCATCAGTAAGACTCAAAAGTTTGAAATAGCGGTCTTTGTCCTTCTGATTCCATACTCTTTCCTGACCCATACAAGGAACAGAAGCCAATACTTCTATTTGGGGAGTCGCTTTCAATAGCCCCTGGCGCTGTTGTTGGCGAAGCCTCATCGCCTCAATTGCGCCCCACTGGTCAATTCCTGTTGCCATACCCGTTACAAACGTCAGGCGATCGTAATTCAGGGAAAAAGCCGTATCAAAAGCAGTTTTTACCATGTCTCTCAGACTATTTTTAGCCCGTTTTTCCAAATTCGGACACTCCTTAAAATACTTGGCACGACTCCCTGAAAAAGCAACTGTCATTGTCGAATCTGCTTCCTTTTGACGTAGCCGCAACGATGCCCGTTCGTAAGCTTTACTCAAAGCAGAAATAAAAAGGCTGTCTGTTCCCTTGCCTTCCCAAAAACCCCCATTAACTCTATGTTCGCACGTCTCTAACCAAAGACGACCACCTCGCTTGTCAATTTCTGTAATTAGCTCTGGGTACTGATTCAACTTGGCTTCAAGAATAGAAGCCATTAATTTCTCTCGCTTCGAGCCTAGGGGGACATCTTGTTTAAAATACTGATAAGCTTCTTCTGCATCTTTCCAAAACTTACCGCTAAAGAAAACTGGAAATTTATCTTTAATACCGCTCTGTCTCTTGCTAGCCCAATACTCTGCCACTGTTGTTGGGTTAGTCAAGGATGCTCCCAACCAATCGGGTGATTTACTGTAAATGTTTACGGGGGGGAACAATTGGGTTTGCTTGTTCAGATGTTTTTGTTCCTTGAACTTGGCATGAGAAATCTTAATCCGATTATTCGATTGTCTTTCTCTCGCATCACCCAATACCACAGGAGTATCACTGACAACTAAATTAGTAACTTTCTTATAGCGGTTTTCGCTGGCGTGAGGTACATTTTTAGGGATGAAACCCTTACTAGGCAAGCATTGGTTGTACCCCATACTTTCGCAATCTGCTATATTGGACATATTACTACTTGGAACTCCCGATGAATTTATAAGTTCCCGCAGCCACTTTGAAGGAAGACGCATATTATCAGGAATATCCTTTCCTTTCCACAAACGAGCTATCTCTACATGGCTATAACCCGCCCGTCCTGTACCGAAAGGAGTACACAAAAATTCTAACTGAGGATTGCCTTTTGCAAACTCAATTAACTCATCAATTTGTTGACCTATTTCAGCTAAAGATGTTGAACGCTGCCGCTTCCAATCTGACTTTGTTTCGATAGCATAACTGTCGCCCTCGTTCCCTCTATGATACCCCTTCCCCTGACCGTAAACAGCGCGTAACCCCTTAAACCTCTCTCCAGGTTGCAGTCCAAACCCGCGACGCCGAAACAGCGTGTCAAGCTGCCGTTTATAGCTTTCTCCAAACATTTGCAAAGCTACCCCAGCACCGTGATAGCCAACATTACTGCCCCAAACAGGAATTTGGTGAGGACTTAATTTGTTCACGTTAATAAAATCTGGAGCAGCGTGCAAATTGACCATAATAATATACACAAAAACCTATAAACCACTTGAATACGGTCATTACTCGATACCTTACTCAAACAAACCGTAGAGTCCCCTCATACCAACGAATTAAAAACACCTCTACCTAATTCCCGATGATATCCAATTATAAATGGGCTACCGCCCTTGACGGGGTGACAATAACAACTTTGTACGTCAATACTCATGTCTAAAACTCAGCCCAATAGTACACAAAAAACTGCCCTAACCCGTGTTAAATCTACACAGGACAAAATTGTCAGAAAAATCAAATCGATGTTGAAAACCGCGACACCAGAAGAAATTTTGGAAGTATGGAGGCTAATTAAACGACAGGAACTGAAGAGAACCACTCCAAATTTATCTGATGAGCAGATAGAAAGCGTCGTGCATTCACTAATCCTAGAACTCGGCTATGACATCATCACTATCTCAACTACCCCAATACCCACATCGGCATTGCATAAACTCGGAAAGCAGACAGACGAAAGCGTACTGGAGAACTCAGAATCTGATAACGATACTGATGCGGATAACTACAATCTTGAAGACGACGAAGATAACTACTGTGAAGAATTTACTGAGCAGCCTGAAGAGAAAAATTCTCGCCGCAAGCAACGGGTTCCTGCTCTGAGAAACATTGAAACCTTAAGGGCTTCTAACCGAAATGGAAGACATTCTTGAACTTCCATAGATTGAGAACTTTTTTTGTCTGAAAAGATAAACGAGGTGTCGCATAACCGTGTCCAACGAAAAATGTGAAGCTGACAAGCCAATCAAAAATCTCAATACCGATAATAATCCTCCTTTTGTTGAAGGAGTAGACTTCCTATCCGACCCCTTATCACGGACTTCAGAGATGGAAAATCGGGAAGTAGGAGATGGAGATATTAATCTTCAAAATTTGGAAGACGAACCCACACCAGGAACGTTAGCCATACTCGAACACATCGAAATCATTGATGATTATTTTCACAGTTGCGGAAGGTGGTAACTCATGTATTTAGCGAAAAATTCATTAGCCAGATATTCGATACAAGCGGTCGAACTTTGGAATCAATTGGAAGTGGCTGAAACTCCAGAAGAAGAAGATGCTATTCTAAAAGAAATCTGGGGAAATCAGACAGACCAGGAAATTGCTGCTGACACACAAGCTGAGTTAGCCGACCAACTAGATGCTGAAATCTGTGCAGTCAAAGCACGCTAAAAACATCTGGTGCAACTACATACTGAGGCGATTGAACGGCTGGAACGGTGGCGTCACAGTCTAGACAAAACTCTGCTATACTTCCACTCAATGGGAGTAATTTCCCAAGAAATTATGGGGCGATCGCGTCACATCCGACTCAAGGAAAATCCGCCTAGCTGCGAAGTGTTGGTAAATCCTGGCGACTTGCCGACAGAGTATCGGACAGAAAAGGTGGTTGTTACACCAAACAAACGTAAAATCATAGCTGACTGGAAACGAGGCGTTCCTGTAGATGGCACCCGGATTGAGCGTAAACTCAGAGTTGAATACGGAATAGTGCCATCCAATCTGACCTCTACAACCGAGGTGATTTCTAATCGTGCTACTGCACCAAACCCTCAGAAGACTCATTCAACTACAACGCAGAGCAAATCGCAAAATACTGGACGAAAAGAAAAGGCACAGACAAAAAGCATTGATTCTTCCAGAAAGAGAGTGAAAACGCGAGTCGGTTAGTGGAGGATTTTCAGGCTCAAAAAGTGGCATAGTTTTCAATTTAAGCAGATAGCCATCTAATTTTTAAAGGCTATCTGCAACCTCATCTGCTTAAATTAATTGTTGTTTAAGGAATCGAACAGCTTGTAGCGTGTAATTTATAGGATACTTCATCCTGTCGGTGGGCTACCGCCCACTCAGCACCTGATAATCTATGAAATAACACCGCTCAAATGAAATGGTTGACACCAGAAGAGGCAGTTGCTGCTGCTAATCTGTCGATAACGAGCGAGAAGCTAATTGAGTTCACTCTTCAATCAGAAGATGAAGAAACGATAGAGGAGAGATTTCAAAAAGTAGGACTGTTATTTGACCGCGATCGCTGGCAATCACAAAAACCTTACTTAGCCTTACTTTCTTCAACTAAAACTCAAAAATCACTAGCTATTGATTCATCAAATTCTACCACGGAATCCAACTCAATAGATGATGATAATTTGGTAGAGAAAGATGAAGAAAATAATCGTTCTGAAACCACAGAATCCAGCCATCTACAATCCGAACATCAAGAAGAACCTTATATCTTCAAGAAATGTACTGTAGAACTGCACCTAACATTTAAACCCGACGACGGTCATCCAGAAGGACGGGTTGTAATTATCTCAGCAAGCAGCCACGGAGATTTTCCTATTAATGAAAAGACAAGGGAGTCATTCTTAGGAGAATTACCACCACCTCTGAAAGAACTACTGAATGAGCTTGTCGCGGATTTTCCAAACCGACAGGTGCGGCGACAGATTGCTAACGCTCGCAACCAAAAGAAAAGAAGTACCAACCCAAATACAACTAGTAAAAATACTCTGCCTACAACTTCTGCTACAGAAAACAAGAATAGCGGAACGCAACTTACACTGTTCGGTATTTAAGCAACACGCTCACCTTTGAGAGAAAGGATAATGACTTCAAAAAACAAAGTACTCATTTCCTTCGAGGGGCAACAACACCTCGTTGATGAAGAAATAGCCAATGATGATAACGAACTCCGTAAATTACTAACAACGTATTATCCAGACTGTGCTAATGCAGACATCATCAGAAAACCAGGTGAACTGATTACCATAGCCAAACGTAACGGTTCTAAAGGTGCAAGAGAACTCTGAAAATGACCCCTCTAGAATTTCTTATAAACGCACCGGAAGAAGTGAACCCAGCGCTCTCTATGTGCCGGAGACTACAACGCTTAGAACTTTCGGGAGAACTCGATAGCACGACTATGAAAGAAATGGCAAAGGCTATTGAGGTAGCAATCTCAAAAGGAACGGATGACGTAAAAGCAGTTGAGCAAACCAAGGAGCAACTGTTAAACAGTCGTTCTGTAGCTGGGGCAATTCCAGAAGGGTTTTAATATGTCAACTATCTGGAATGCTAAGTCGGCGCTGCAAATCTTGCAACAGTGCCAACCCATCATCGACTTGGAATCAGCAATCGACTACTTGTGGACTAAACTAAACACCTATCAGCTACTGAGCCTTTACCAAGAACTGTTTCCCTTAGAATGGCAAAAAAGTCAATCCGAACTTTACTCAAAAGATAGAAATCACAGTCCGAGAGAAATAGAGTTTATTTCGCTAGTCAGCGAACATTTATTCCCCATTGACGACCTGATTGTAGAGAGCGCTTATGAAGAACGTCTTTACCAAATTCCTGTCTCACCAAAAGGGGTAAACTGGCAAGACCACGAAGAAGGAATTGAAGCATTGCGAATTGGATGGCAGATATTACTCCCGCTTTCGCAGTCAGGTCGATGGTGGTTGGATTTTGTAGAAGGAGATGCCGTGGAATCGTGGTACGAATGCACGTTCGGCTACAGCTTGAAAGACATTGCACATCCCCAAGAAACTGACCTAAAACTTCTCAAAAAATTAGCCCGTCGTGCTGCACCTCCCCTCAGCGATTTGCCCACAGCCTTAGCACTACTCGATTTAGAAACAGGCAATATTTGGCTAGATCAAAGTGTTTGCTGTGAAAGTTACTGGAGTCGGAATTTTGAATCAAGAGCCTGGACAATTAACGAGATTAACTGGCTAACCCATGAATGGAATAAAGCTATTCAGCTACTAGACAAAGCTTACGAATTAATTGACTGGCTTGAATCCAACCCCAACACCAATTTCTCGCACCTATTAGCATTATGGAATCTGACATTTCAGTTGAAATAATCCGGGAGGTACTGGAGGTTGCCCCTCGAAAATTGTCCGTCATTCAAGCTGAACTTCTCTTTATTGAGGGCGGTATTTACATTTTTCACTATCAATCGGGGGATAGTTCCCAGTACAAATGCCTGTCTCCAGCAACTCTCCGAGCAGCTTTTGCAAATACACCCATTGAGTCAGGTTGGATGAACCCAGAATCGGGGATAGTACGTTGGGGAACTGGCAGCACCGGGGAATGGACAGTCAAGTTCGTGCCACCTCAGAAACACGAAATAAATCTTTTGGAATCAAAGCACCTGCTTCCTTTACCAGCAATGGTGTTTTTGGGATTGAAATCTGATTACTGGGTTTGGGCAATTAAAGACTCTAAATTTAACCCGGAAGCAGAAGCTTTTCATGTTCCGTTGCCCAACATTTACTTGCACTCTTACCAACCCTGCGGACGTATCTGCTGGGGAGATAATAAACCGCCTGCTGCTTCACCGAATACGATTACAAAAGCTTGGGAATTGTTCATCTCTAGTCCCTTCAACGGACATTTGAGTGAGGGTAAATCTAGGGTACAACCCAATGACGTGGGCGTGCAGCTAAAAAAAGCGGTAAAACGTTCATCTTACCCCGTTAAAGATTTAATCGGCACGAACCAAACAATTGCCAAATTAGTGGCAGCGATAACTGATGATTGAACCACTGAACCTAAATCCCTACCACCTAGAATTGGTTGATTATAAAATTGTCAAAATTGGTGAAAAACTGCCGCCTCACTCTAGCAGTATATTCGAGTATCTGATTGGAAGTAATGGTATCTTTGCTAGAGCAGTTAGACCGGGGTTAGAAGTGATAATTCCGGTGGAACTCTTTACCGCATCAATCAGAGGATTAGAACCAATCGAACCTTTTTTCCGATTAACTCCCCGACGAATTCCTCAGCAGATTCTTATCCAAATATGGAAAGAGAGTTGTATCGCTACGCTTGCAGAACCACCGTTAGAAATCGCTTTCCACATTCATCATGTTCAAGAACAGTGGCAGCTCGTAATTCCAGAGCAAACGCAAAGTTCAGGTAAATGCAGATCTGCCGAATATGGTTTAAATTCCTCCTACATTAATGCCACTGTGGAGGTACATTCCCACAATCGGATGACGGCTTTCTTCTCTGGTGCAGATGATGCAGATGAAGGGGGGTTCCGCATTTTCGCCGTTTTGGGGAGAGTGACTGAATCGAGCGCTGAGATTATTTGCCGAGTAGGAGTTTATCGGCAGTTCTGGCATATTCCCGCCGCTTGGATATTTGAATTGCCGAGTTTCGTTACAGACATCACAAGCGGTGGAGAAAAAGACGATTGGATTTCTAAATTCTACTCCAGTTCTGTGGCTCCGCCTCTGCTAGATGACCCCCTCAAATTGCCAACAACATTTGGAGAATTACCCCATGTTTAATTATGATTATCTTGAAGCTTCGCCTCTGATTGTCAGACAAACCGATTCGATTGACTTTTGGCTAGTTGGGGCGGGAGGAACGGGTTCGTGGCTGTCGTACCACATTGCACGACTAGCACGGAGTTTGGGCAAGTTGGGGAAAAAGGTGCAATTTGCGATCATAGATCCCGATCGAGTTGAAGAAGCCAACATTAGCAGGCAGGCTTTCTGCGACAAGGAGATTGGACTACCGAAAGCGCAGGCTCTTGCATTGAGATACTCTATAGCTTGGGGAGTGGACACAACGGCTTTCGTGCAGGAATTTGACCCCAAGCTAATCCGAAGAGCCTACGACAAGCTGACAATCTTGGTAGGGTGCGTGGACACAGCAGCCGGGAGAGCGGCAATTAACCAAGCTCTGGAGTTAAACCAATTTTACAGCCGCTCTGAAATTCCTCGCGTGTGGTATTTGGATTGTGGGAACCACGCTGCAGCCGGACAAATCTTGCTGGGTAGTTCTTTGGAAACTGACCCGGAGTTCTATAATTTTGGGGGGCTGGGATGCGCTAGGCTGCCATCTCCGATGCTGCAAGCGCCTGACCTTTTGAAACCGAAACCTGAAGAGTTGACAAATAACCTATCTTGTGCTGAGATGGCGGTGCTGAATGTGCAGAGTGAGAGCGTGAATGTCCGGGTGGCAGCAGAGGCGGCGGATTACCTGTACCGGATGGCAATGGGTAATCTCAAACGGTTTGCTACCTATTTCGACTTGGAGAGTGGGACGGCGCGATCGCTCTATATTACCCAGCAGTCGGTGTGCAGAGTATTGAAATCTTTTCAATTGGAAGCATAATTTTTTACTGTGTATTATTCTTAGGAAGTTCGACCTAGAGACAATCGTGAGACAACCCCTAAGCAAGACCCATTCAGCGTGCCGCTCTCTAATCCAGAAAGCAGTGCGTCGGGGCGATCTTTCTCTCATCAGAAAAGTAGCCTCTCATCTAAACGAGATGGGGGATGGTAATTGGTTAGCAAGACGGACAGCAGTGATTATTTTTGAAGAATGTTGGCCTCTTGGAGCAAAGTTGGATTTAACCGCAGAGTTTACAAACACAGTCAATTCTCTAATTCGTGCTGCACAATCAGTGAAAATGAAAGATGCAACTGGCCTCGGTACTCTAGCATACGCTCTTTCCACAGGTGATAATTCGGTACTGTCTGGTTCTCCCGAAGATCGTCACATTAAGATAGTATCCGAAGCAATCAAAAGGCCCAAGGATTTCTGGGACTGGGTAACTACCAACTGTTTGCAAGAGAGCCAGCGTACCCTTGTTGATGTAGCACAAAAAGCTCACCGTCGCGGGGGTTGGCCGTGGGACAGAGCCTTTATGCAGGCTGCTGCTTATCTCGCCGTTACAGAAGACGTACCTACCGTTTCTACCGCAAAGCAAAAATTAAACGATTTTCCCTTTTGGGTAGCGCTAGATAAACATACACCGCAGGGGAAACAGGCTCTTCGTCAGGCAGCAAAAAGGATTGATGTTTCGAGTAATCAACTATTTTGGGTGAGCTTTTACATTGAGAGTGCGCTTACTAACGAAGCTACCAATTCATTTTGGTGGTCAAAAGAAGTTCATTGGCGGCTGCACCAAGTAGGTTTAGATTTTAATCAAGCTCTTTTTATATGGCATAAAGCACAACCAGTTGTTTCTGAAATACTCAAAGCAGACGCAGAGTGTTTACGTGAGCATATTGAGCCTCCGGCACCAGTGCAATTGAGCCTGTTCGATCCGGCTCACTTTGTCTCGGAGAAAGAAAAACTTATTTTTTCCGAAGAAACACTGAAGGCTCAGCCTCATCCTTTACAGGAAACTAAAAATAGCTTAGAATACGTTCAATTAAAGCTTTTTGAGTAGATATTTGTAGATTTAGCGGGGCAAGCATAATGTTCCAACGTGAGGGGATTAAGGAATTAGTCGAGCTTTTAAAGAATAGGGGTGCATACCTCTATCATGCTTGCCAATTAATAGATTTTCAGTCTTATCTAAAGTTGGGTGGCATTCCCTCACGAGCGCACTTAGAAAGCAATAGCCAGCCCTATACGCCCTTTAAAACTGACCAGAACGATCGCGCCAATGATGACTGGGACAAAGTTTTCGCCAATCTCTCAGACTTTGGCATTACTTTTGCTAAAGGTCGTGATGCTGTACCAAATACTTATGGCCCAATTCTGTGAAAAATCAAACCAGAGGTATTTTACGAAGCAACAGATGTAGCTATCTGTCTGCGCTCGGCAGGAGGAAAGGATTTTGACAGGGAAAAGGAAGCTCTTAAGTCGATCTCAGACGTAGACCGTTTATTTCAGCACCCTGTGGAAGATTCAGCTAAACGCTCCTATGTCAAAAACCGGAAAGAGTTACAAAGAGACTTTACTTCTAATGCCTCTGCTCCAGAAATTAGTTGCACAGTAGCATCTGGTATTTTCCCCTTGCATTATGTGGATTTAGTTCGTGTTGAACCTTACATTATTCAAGGACAGCGTTTAAAAGTCAAAGTAGAGGAAATAAAATCTAACAGTGGCGCAACATTTCGTGTTTTCCAGCGCGATAGTTGTCCAGCGTACACGAATGAACTTTTGAATATTCTGGAAAGGGGAGTTCAATCGCTTCAGGAGTTGTCTGAAAATCCCAATGTTAATCAAGAATTAAGAGCTTGGGCGAAAAGAGTAATAGATCGAGGAATAGCATATCAGTTTAATAATAGCTTTGCTCCATATCTATATCACGGTACGATTTTACCTATTCTCCAAGGGCAACTCTAATAGATGTTTAAATCATCACAATAGGTTATGGATCACATCAAATTGCTGAACCAAGTTAGAAGTAAATCAACTATAAAACTAGCTTTTCAGTATGCCCTAAATGATCGTCTTCATAATGATTCATATTTTAATCATATTGAAATTGAATATGTTCAAAATTTTCAGAATAAAATTATAGAAGAACTACTTCAAGAATTGAAAAAAGCTGATCAATTTACTCCAAGACCTGCTTATGCGTACTACTTGCCCAAAACGAATTTATGCTATCGCCGAATGATCTATATTCCCTTTAAAGATTTAGTGGTCAGATACGCTTTTGTTATTGTATTAGCAAAACATCTAGATAAAAGCCTTTCTCCTCAATGCTTTGCCAATCGAAGGGCTGAGGGGGAACGTTCTAAAAAATATTTACTAGATGATTACTATAAAGTATCTTTAGTCAATTTTCGCCAATGGCAAAAAGAGTGCGCTACGAAATATAGCGTTTTGATTCGTACAGACATTTCATCTTTTTATGACTCTATATCCCACCAATATTTAATCAAAACTTTGGCAAAACAATTATCTATAAAACCTGAAAATGCTTTTTTCCGCCTCTTAGCAAAATTACTTTGTTTAGAAGTGATTTCGTATTCTCACAAAACCAAAACCGTACAAGCACCTAAAACACTTCATCAGGGTTTAACCATTGGCAATAACTTAGAGGGATTTCTAGCAAACTTATACCTAAAAGATATTGATGATGCAATGCAAAGTGCAGGTATTGAGTTTGGAAGATATAATGATGACATGAGAATTTTTGCTGATAATCCACAACTTTCACGACTTTACTTATTGATTCTCCAAGAACAACTGCTTACTAAAGGGCTAAACCTCAATTCAAGTAAAACTAAAATTGCTGAAAACCAAGAACAGATCGAAAAATTGCGAACGAAGGTTTATGATATTTCGCCTTCCTTATACGATCCTTCTGAAGAAAATGAAGCAGGTGGATATATTGAGATTGTATCTAAGACAAATAAAATTCAGCAAAACATAGATCAAGAATCTGATGAGCTTGATAAAGATTTTAATCCTGATCAGCAAATAAAAGAAGATAAAGATGCAAAAAACTTTTGCAAGTTTTTCCGGAAGCTTAAGACCAAAAAAAGATTACCTGTACATATAAAAAAATTAGAAATTATCTTAAATCACTGGCAAGGTAATAGTAAATATGCTTCTTGGCTAATAGTAAATTCTATCTATAATAAAGATATACAGCCTGATACGAAAACGGCTGCGATTGATGCTTTGTTCAATATTTTAAATAGTGTTGAATCATTGTCCTATACTAAATATCGTCTTATTCATAATCTAATTCATTTGAAACCAGATCTCAAAACTCCAGAGTTTCGGGTAATTCATCAGCTAGATGATAGTAAAAAACAAGAACTAAGAACAATTTTATTTAAGCTACTAAAGCAATCAGCATTTGAATTAAACTTGACTTGCTTGTATGCCTTAAGAGTTTTAGGCGCTTCCAGCCAAGATTTAGAACAATATGCACATCAGCAAATTTCTAAACCTTTAGGTTCTCCTATTTTAACTGCTCTAGATTATCTACAAGATTTAGACTGAAGTTCCCCCCAGCTAAAAAATAAAAACTGCCTCACCGTGCGGCTTTCCGCGATTTTTGACGCGCCCTACTTATGTACAATCGCTCTCCACCTTGATGTAGCGTGGGTTTCAATCGATAAGATTGTCTATTGCAAAAATAGCGCGATCGCTAATGATAGCAAGTGCTACTTATGTACGATTTTTGAGAGGCTTGAGCGTTCAAACCATTACGGTATAAGGCTTGACGCTGGGTGCAGTACATCTGTATGGGGGGAACTTCAGTTTAGAGCCTATTCTCACTTGGCAAAGCACAGATACAGAAATGATAACTGACTCTAATAATAGAGAAAAAGAAAACTGATTATGAACAATTTGAAACTGATGAATTTTATTAATTCATCAGGGTGATTCTCCACTGCTAGCAGATTTAATCACCCTGGATAAGTCATCTTAATGAGATGCCTTTGAGTTCCTGAAATAAAGTGGTGGCGTAGGAATCAGTCATACCAGATATATAATCTATAATTTTGAGAATTTTGCTATAAGAGCTTTCACTCTCAGCAGGACAAAACTCTTTTGGTAACATTAGTTTGACCAGCTTACCTTTCTTGCTACTATAAAGAGTGGAGTTTACAAACTCCATAAATAAGTGACCGAGAACTTCATAACCAGCTACTTGAATGCCAACAACTTCTGAATGATTAAAAACTTTATTTCGAGTTTTACTTTGGATACAATTAAGAGTTTTAGCGCAGGAAGTCAGTGAGATAAGGTCTTCGTCAAAGATACCTGCTAGTAATTCTTGTTCGCGCTCAAAAAATATTTTAGCAACTTCCTGGACAAGGTTGTTAATAGCAATAGCACGCAAAAACTTAATTTGTTCTTCTTTAGTATTTGCGTTTTGTTCTACGTCGGGGCGTTTAGCAATCTCATTGAGTAATTTTTTGGCTTTTTTAAAAGAGATGTATCCCATACGATAGCCATCTTCTAAATCGACAATATGATAGCAGATATCATCTGCAGCTTCGACTAGAAAGGCAAGGGGATGCCGTGACCACCACGCCACATCGGGACTACGGCGAATGAGTCCAACTGTATCGGCAACAGTAGCAAATAATTCTTTTTCTGCTTGAAGAAATCCATATTTTTTCGCACTTTTTTTTGAATAACCGTTAAGAATATCTGTTGAAATTAACGATTCTCTAGGGTATTTAGTAAAAGTGGCTAAAGTGGGACAGGTTAGCTGCATTCCCCCAATTCTAGGTTGCATTTCTAATCTCGTAAGGATACGGAACCCTTGAGCATTTCCTTCAAATAAATTGAGGTCTTCTTTTTCTTGATCTGTTAATGTTAATTGTTCTTTAACGGTTTCGTACCAGGACTTAAAACCTGTGCGGATCGCATCTTCTCCGGCATGACCAAAAGGTGGATTGCCGATATCATGGGCAAGGCAGGCGGCAGCAACGATATCTCCAAAGTCGGAAGCGGTGAATTCGTCGAGGTTATGCCTTTTTTTAATTTCATATCCTACTATTGTGCCGAGAGAACGACCTACACAGGAGACTTCTAAGCTATGAATGAGACGGGTGCGGATGTAATCATTCTTAGCTAAAGAGAAAACCTGAGTTTTATCCTTAAGGCGACGGAAGGGAGAGGAGAATACCAATCGGTCATAGTCTCTTTGAAAAGAGGTACGAGCATCTTCAGGTTTTTCTGGTTTATCCTTACCTAGTCTTTGCCTCGTTAGAAGTTTATCCCATTGCATCATTGATTTTATTTATTTAGATATGAAAAAGTTTACAATCTTAGTCCTAAGATATTACCGATGTTGATATATCTTGCTAGGATAACACGAACAGCTAAGACAGTTCAATAAAAGGCAGCTACCGCTGCCCCATTCAACCAAACGCCTAACTTTTCTGCTTGGCGTCCCTTACGCCTAGATTCTATCGATATAGGTAGGATCAGCCTGAATTCGCTCATCGAAGTCCATATTCTCCCATTGTGCGATCGCTCTCCCCGGTCTGTCCATCAAATCCGCAGGAGCGCTACTGGGGCGCACGAATGGGTACTTATCCTCATCTTCCGACGCGATCGCCAATTCCACCAGCTCGGTATCTTCCTCTTCAAACAGATCCGGCTCAACAATTACATCAACCTTTAGTTCCATTTCAATCACCTCAAAAATAATCCCAACGGTCAACACTTGACCCCACTTCAACCTGTTAAGGCTTAGATAGACTTTCCTTGTCTACCTTATCCACTTTTCAACAATTCCTACTCTAACACCTCAGTTCTAGGGAGAACTAAACTCATGGTCGCCACAATAGTCACCGAAGAAGGACTCAAAATCCCCGTTTTTGATGGAGCTTATACCGATGCCAAAGGTCGCAATCTAGGCAAGTTCTTCAACAATCCAGAAATCCTGCGCCACTCGATTCTGGAAACGATGTTTAAACCAGAGGAACTGGAGTCGTTAATGATTGTCAAACTTGACAAATCCAATCCCGACCCTCGCCAATTACGCTCCAGCATCCACGACCCCGAAGACGGAATCAAGCGACGCATGATATTCCAATCTGGAAACAGCTATTACTTTGGTGACGAAACCCTAGCCAAAAAGATAGGAGACTTATTCGTAACCGAAAAAGACACCGCTTGTCGCTACGGTTCTCTTCTAGTTAGCACCTGTATGTCCGGCGTATCAGAATGCGACCATCTGCGAGTAAAAATTGTCGATTTCACCGACCCACAATATGCTAAATATCGAACCGGAGACTGTCACGGTGCAATCAATTCCGAATTACTCAAAAGCATCGGCGGTGAGAAAAACCGAGCCAGCCAATTTCGTTTCGCTTGGCTTCGCAGTTGGAATACAGAAACTACAGAATCCACACCCCAAGTCAGCTTTCTGGCTAAAGGAACGCTCCGTCCCGATGACGCTCTCCTCAATGAACTAGCCGACTCTGAAGGTAACAAACCCCAACTCATTTTAGACCGATCCAGCATCAAAGGAATTAACAAAAAGCGGCTCAAAGAATTAATCCCGTGTGGCGATTACGAATTACCCAAAGCCATTCTGGGAAATCGCAAAAACAGTCAAATCGGCATCACCCAAACTAGCTGGCAATCTACCGGGGTATGGTTTAACGAAGAAGCACTTCTTCAAGACTTGGTGCCAGCAACTAAAGCCGAAGCCCAACGGCTAGCAGCACTACAGCGCGACCCCATGAAATTGCGCCAAGCCATGATTGAAGATTATGACAAACGTGAGGCATTTTTGGCGCGTTTAAACGAAAGAAAACTTAAAGAACAGCAGGACAAATTATCAACTACAATTAATGACGAAATCAACGGAGAGAGTGAAGAAAACACCGAGGATAAAAAGCGGGAAAGACAGGACATCCAGATGCTAAAAGCCGATAAATTCGGACTCATGGTAGGCAGTCCCGAATTTACCAATATGGCAGAACGGTGGCTAGCATCCAAATGGCGAAATCTGGCAACCAGGGGAGCCTTAGCAATGACTTCAGCAATGGCTCTACCCTGCGACGATTTACCCAGAGGCACAGTCTGCGCTAACCATCTAGAAGAAGGAGAATGCATTCAAGGTCGATTCCCCATTCTCAACAAAGACGGACTCAGGAGATACCAAAATATCCGCGCCAAAAACCTGGAAACTATTCCAGAAGAAACCCGCGCTGTCATGGCAAAAATCAAAGGAGTAATCTGGTTTAACCCGACCGACTTAGAAAAGTTCCATCAAGGAGACTTTGACGGTGATGAACCCTTTGGCATCCCATCCCGAAAAATCCCTAACATTGCCCAACAAATATTACCAGCCAAAGACGGGTTATTTGACTTCGGAGAAGTGGTACAAGCCGAAAAAGTTCCTTATACGAAAGCCCGGTATCAAAAAGACGATTTTGAAGTTATAGAAGGCAAAGCCAAAGCAGGTCAACGCAAATACACTACCCTAGAACAAATCGGAGTTGCCAGTTCTCAAAATGAAGTCGGAATCGTCGCCTTAGCCATTGGCAAAGTAGCAGCAGCACTTCCCAACCCCGGCGAGGATGAAAAGCTATTTCTCAAACAGCAAAAGCGATTCATCACCGCTCTCAGTATTATGGAACAGTACGAAGTTGACTACCAGAAAAACTCGCTGCGGGGTAAAGATGCCAAAGAAGTGAAAGAGAAAACAGGTCTAAACCCCGACACATTGCTAGAAAAAGTCGATGGGTGGTGCGAGAAACACAAAAACTGCACTTACTTTTTCCAGTACAAAGGAGATGACCGACTCTACAAACAATTTCCCATGCCTGCCGATTTCTCCAATCCTATTTACGTGCTGGCAAGAGAAGCTGTCAACCCCTATTGGGAACAAACGCGACTCCTCCACCGAAACCGAGATGAATTTCAGCACATTCTTCCCCCGATTCCAGCTCACCTCATCGTGTCAAAAGACAATCGCCAGGAACTGGATGCAGCAGGTATTGAGTACGAGAAAGAAGGAAAAGAATTGCACGTCCCCTATGAGTACAAAAATGCCCTATTAGAGAGAGAAATCGAGTACCGTCACAGCCAAGAAAAAGACCTCTCCTGGGAAGAAAACGAATGGGAATGGGCAAAAGACCTAGTGCAACGCTTTCAAGAAGACAAAAGTATTATCTACGAGCGCACTGGCAGCGATATCAAAGCGCGAAAAGAGGAAATGGGGAAACTTTATGACAGCTATCGAGCAGAAATTGACGAAATTTGGGATACTCCTGAACGAAAAACAAGGGCAGCCCATGCACTATTCCAAGCTACCCACACGTCCGATAATTTGAGCAAACACCGAACCATTTGTCAGAAAGTGGCAGAGGAATTGGAAATTACCTTTTCCCTACAAGAAGACTACGAATTACTTCACGAAGCCTTGCCGCAAGATGTCTACGTCCTGCAAGTTCCTTTCCAGAAGGTGAAAACTAAAGACGGCAGAACCCTTGACTTACCGAACCAATGGAAAGACGCACTGGATAGCAAGGGGATTGACTACGAAGCCACGGCTCATCCCGAATTGCCCTTAGTCGAGTTCGCCTTTAAAAACTTACCCCAGAAGATGATAGCAAAACTGGATGCAAAATATGGAGACAACTCCAACGATAGCATCGACACCGACTCTTTGAAGGTAACAAACTACTCCGGTAATGAAACCCGACTGCTCATCGTCCCTCCCGTGGATTGTCGCTGGATTGAGTCTCAAGATAAAGCAGGCAGAGGCGCACTTGTCTACAAGCTGTTCATGGATGAAATCTCCGATGCTTTGTCAAATTATCGAGTGAATCAGATAGAAGTAGTCAATATCAAACATCCCGATAACGACTACTCAGATGCAGATTTCTCTAAGCCAAAATGGAAGGATCGGAACGTCACTTTGCAAGTGGGAACGATAAACTTACCTCCCACTCACGAGAAATATCACCGATTTCAAGGCACTCCAATTATCCAACTTGACGGGAAAAATTTAGGAACCTTCTCCCCCGACAGTCCTAAATTGCCCCCTGGAACCACTTTTGAGGCAACGCTCTCTCCCGACAAAGGCGGCAGGTCGGTTATCCTGAAAGTTGACCCTGAATCGATTCAGTTGCCTGAAACCCAATTGCCACAAATCGATTCACCTCAAGTATCTCAGAGTTCTGAGTTGGTGAAACCTGCGGAAAGTGCGATCGCTTCTTACGGTAGCACACCTCAACCGCCAACGCTCCAGCCAAAACCCGCAGTTAATAATGGAAAGCGCGACATCACCAACGCTAAAGCTGACAACTGGCGGCTTTCTCTGCAAGACACCCTCTTTAGCGTCGTTTCCCAAACCTACAAACAACGACGGTTGCAGCTTCCTTCCCATAGCACCCAGCACTTCAAGTTTGGCGACAACCAATGGACAGCTTACGTGCAACCGAACGGGGATTGCTTTGTCAGAAACTCCTCCAAACGCACCGTATTTAAAGCCAACGTCCACACCGGGGACGTTCAAATTCCCCTGACACAGCAAGCAGCAGCTCGTTTCCAAGAAATGATAGCGGAACGAGAGAAAGCTCTGTCCCAGTCCCAAACTACTCTCACGCCTGTGCCTGAATCGAAACCGAGGGAGCTAGAAATGGTCTAGTGGAGTGGGGATGGTTGGGTATCTGAGGGCTTCCTTAGAGGAGTCAATGGAAAATTTTCCATTGGCTCTTATTTTTTAACACGAGCGTGGAGCTCGGAGTAGAGGAAAGGAGTCAATATCTTCGCTTTGGCAGGGTCGCAGGCGCAGTCGGTCAGTGTGAAACATAGGAATCAATAGGAAATTTACTGCAAAAATCGCCGACTATTTCCTCATTTCTTCTCATTTATCCGATTATTTCCGAGAAATTCCTTCAAATTGAGAATAAATATCCCTAAATTAACAAAATTTAATAGTTTTTGAGGGAATTTATGCACTATTAGCCCGAATCATTCCTCCCTTTTCCCCTAAGAATGTGTAGCAAGCCATGTTAAATGTGCGTACAAATTTTTAAAGGGCGATCGCAATTCCTGACCACTCTCCGCAGCCGGATTTTGAGTTTGGGATACGGTGAAACAGATACTTCGATTCAAGGGGTGCAACTTGACCCCTACAGAGGATAACAAAACAAGGCTCAAACTTAATCCTTGAATCGAAACCAACAGTAGCGCTTCAATCCAGAGCCTTGATTCTAGGCAGTTTCAGGCAATCAAGTGCTTTCATTCACTGCTCAGTGTTGTCAGGGCGCGATTGATCGCGTCTTGGATTTTCTTGGAAAAAATGCTCATTAGTCATTTGTACGCACAGTACGCACAGTGGGGCTTCAAGAGGCGGATGAGCTTAACTAAAGGGTAACATAAACTTGAGATGAGATATATTTTTTATGTTCACCTGTATCAGACAATCAACAGGCGACGAGATTACCGCCGATGAAGCAAACGAACTCACAATGCAGGGCGTCAACTTAGACGACGACTTGATCGACAAGTTTTTCGAGAAACCCGTTTTTCTGAGACGATCACATTTCCGACAAGGGACAACCCATGTGCGATCGCACTTTTCCTTGAAGCCTAAGTCTATCCCTTCTGTTTTTCCCGAAGACTCCTGTTTCGATCGCGACTACTTTACGGGTTCACGAGAAAATTTTCGGTACTCGGAGAGTGTCGAGCATCGTGAGGGCAAGTTGTTTGTTGGTACTTGTGGTATCAACGAATTGTACAAAGAAGACAAGCGTTTGAAAGACAATAGCTTGGGGGTTAAATACGAATTTGTTATTAAGTTAGAAACGGGCAAGAAACGAATAATAGACGTTGCTTCTTTCTTGCCCGATGGAAGCATGGAGGCTCATGAAGTCCAGCTTTGCGCCATCACTCCAGAAGAGCTAGAAGAACGGACAGTTGATTATGAAAATGCTTCTATTTCCGTTGTCTGGTGGTTTGGAAAATCAGCCAATACCCAGTCTAATAGAGATTGGTACTATCACCGATTTGGCGAAGTACCCCCTATCTTCTCGTTTAACGAAAGTAGAAGCCAATCTGACTTGAATATTTCAGTTGATTATTCTGGGCAGAATTTACCAATAACGCTCAACACTTTACCGCAAAATTGGTATTGGTTCGATTTTTATTTTGCTTCTAAAACAAGAAAAAACTCGTGGTTTAAGGAGGGAGGATTAGAGGATCAAGATGTTGAACTGGGATATCAAGATATTTTGAAAGAGTTTTTGGGGGCTAAAGAAAAAGCGCGGAACCGCCTGAACAATTTTCCATCTACAGACGAGTTGAGTAAAGTTTTTAGTTTAGTTCCCGGTTCACCTGTTGAATTTGTTCATCTGTCAAAGAGAATTGGTATTCTTAAAAAAGAATTCATTCCTGACAAAAAATCAGGAAAGTGGATTGAGCAATGTTATGAATATAATATTGATAGTATTCCTTCGGTTATTGAAGAGTCGCAGATCGAAGAACCTGTAAGGAAGATTAAGTTAAGTGTTGCTCTGCTTTTGACAGGGCAATTTATGGGGTTTGTTCCTAGCCATCCTCACTATTTTTGCAGGCAAATTCCCTCAGTTAGGGTCGCTAGATGCTTAGAAGTGTGGGGGAAATTAACCTTTCCTAAATTGGAAAAAGGATTAAGGATGGAACCAAAGTCCTTAAGTGGATGCTTGGGTTCTCTCGTGAACAAGCAGGTCGTTAAAAAAAAAGAGAATTTGTGGTGTTTCATATCCATAGACCCCCTAGGGATTCCTCCCCTCGGCAACCCACACGTCATTAAAGCCAGAGCAAGAGCTTTTCAGCAGTTTTTCGATAAAGAGCGATCGCGTAAGATCTAAGCAAAGCTTATCAACGGCAATCTAAATGCGAGTAACCCTATATTTGTCATGCAGGGAACGGTTTCCCTGCTACTTTTGATATTTTGTATGTTCCAACTGGCAACTAAGCCAGACACTGAAGACAAAACTAACTACTTCATATTATTAGCCTCGGTTATTAGCTACTAGCTACCTTCGCCCAACTCCGAAGATACCCGTCCAGAAGTGACAACAACAGAAACTGCCGTCACTCCCTTGAAGACAGTTTCCCGAACTCAGATAACTTCTGGGAGCCCAGAAGATGACTACAGGGGGGAGTACTGATGCTCGACCCCAAGATAGTCTCCCAGATAACGGGATGTCCGCTCTCAGACGCTCAAAAATACCTCCCAGAAGTTATTGCAGCCTTAGATAAGGTAACGCGCCTCTACAAACAACCGTCGGGATCGTACCTACACTTATCAGCCAACTGGATGATAAATGTCATTCCCCCAGCCTCCAGGGATTCAGACTTGTGACCGAACGAAACATAAACCCAAAGAAACAGCCTTATCTCCACTGTAATTGCTGATAATTGAATCCATGAAAGCAATAAATAAATAATCACAAACCTTACTCAACAAGGTTGAGTTAATTCTGGCGATCGCCCAGTTAAAAACATCTAAATAGCTTGGTGTCGCTAACCGCTTTCCCCTAAACCATTGCTAGAAAAAAGTACGCAACCATTAGTTAAAATCCAGTGATTGATGTGCTGACAACTACCAAACCACCAAAAAACAAGTTACCAAAACCCAGTACAAAGACTGAAGTCGTCCGAGTACGCTTAACAACCTTTGAAAAGGAAGATTTAGCCAAACGGGCGGCTGAAGTCGGTGAAAAAAACGTCTCTGAGTATCTGCGAAAACGTGCTTTTAGCTTTGTCTACACGATACCTGCTATCAATCAAGAAGCATGCGCTGAACTACGGAAAATGAGTACACACCTCTACCAAATGGCAAGGTTTGTCGAGAAAGCCGTCAAAGCCGGACAACTCCCCACACAAAACCTTGAAGTTCTACAAGAATTTAGCAGGACTCTGGGTGAGTATCACCAAGAACTAAGAGGAAAAATCGTCAGTGAATTTCTCAGTAAACCTCCCACATAGCCAACAACAACCAATCCCCCGATTCTACCCTAAATTCCGACTTGAAGGAGATTAATAAATGGCTACCAAATCCGCAAGTAAGCCCAGACACTTTTCAGCACCAAAACGGGATTGGTCTGTCTTAACAGCTACAGACCCCAGACACGTCAAAAGATTAGAACATATTCAAGAAACTCTCGATGCTGCCATCGAAACAATTCAAGAAGAAGGCGGTATTGAGGACTGGAATGATTTCAAAAACTTTGTTGAATCCTTCAACAAGCGTCCTGATAGAATAAATGATTCTGGAAATCACAAAGCCAGCATCAGCGTAGATTTAGTCACCGAAGGCAAAAGCGATGAGGTATCTGGCTTTGTTTTCTACTTGACTAAAGACCCCAGCCATAGAACTAGTGGTGTCTATTTAGTTAAAAATCTAAAACAGGCAGGAGCTGAAACCAAAGAAAATAACAACTACTACACCCCATCCCATGTAATGGACTTAATCGAATTGGAGTCCAGCGATGATTTAGAGGATGACGAACTATTAGAATATTTTGACGACGATTTAGATGACGAACTAGATGATGATTGGACTGACTTAGAAGAGGATGAGGAATCGCCAAGACAAAATAAAACAGCCAACCGGACATCTAAATCAAAGCTAAAATCCGATAAATCAGCATCTTCTCACAAGAATAATAAACAATCCCAGAAACAGGAGGAAGATGATATTGACGAACTCCTATCCGATGACGAAGATACTCCTATAACAACTGGAGTATTGGGTAAGATAGCTAAAAATCGCAATACCCAAAAGTCGATTTACAACGCACAAACCAAACAACAATTACCCGAACAGCCCGAAAAAAAATCTCCACTCCTTGACTCACTAGAAGTTTTTCTAAAAGAAGCCGAACATCAGGGTGCTATTGCTACAACCCGAGGAAGCGAAATCAACGGATTAACCGTAACCGGGTTAACCATTCAGAGTGCAACTTTAATGGGTCTACTTGGAGTCAAGAGTGTTAGCGAACTGATTGATTACATAGAGGAAGCCAGGGAGAAAGAACAAGCTGACAAACTAGAGGAAATCCTCGAACAAATTGATTCGTTAAACAAACGAACTGATAATGTGTCTGTCCGCGTGCAACAAGCCGATATCGTTGCAGACATGAGGGCAATAGATGAACGTACCGAAAGACTTACCGAACGAACTCAGCAAGTATTAGAACCCCCGGCTACAACCCAGCCAGAAAAGCTGGGAATAAAGGAACGCCGCGAAAGAAAGAGCCAAAGCAACATTGATTCCGATGAAGCTGATGGAATTGTTGTTGATGACACTCAATCCAGTGTAGTTCAGATTGGAGAAAAAATCGACAATCTAGGACACAAGCTTGACCCACAATACAAAAAATTTCCACCTATACAGATAGATAAAGATGCCAACATTAGCGAACAGCTAGACCAGATTCAAGACTATTTAGGCAACCTGTCAAAAAGGCTAGACCGCCTAGAAGCAATCGTTGATGAACTGGAACAAAAAATTACTGTTAATGCATCCCTTGAATCGGAAACAAAACCTAATTCAAAAACACCCGTGTCTCAGAAAATCCAACCCCAAACTACTGCACCTAACCCAGTCCCCATTGAAGACGAACCCGAGGATCTTCTTACCAAAATGGTAACTCAAACAAAGGTACAACAACAGCGGGAGGCTGTCGCCGATTGCTTAGTCAATTACGCTTTCGCTACCGGACAGTCTCCCCAATCGGGAATCATGTTCGATGACGGCGGCATTCTCTATGTAACCACCCAAGCCAACAACGTTAATGTTGCTATCAACGGCAGCGATGGTAACGAAATCTTCTCTGGAACAAAGGAGGGCAATCGCTGGACGTTTGACCCCAACCAAGACAAACTAACCCCAGAGGAAAGAGAAGCCATCTTCAAGTTACCTCAGTCAGAAGAAGAATACGACAGACTCGCAACTGCCCAAGCACTCGTTGACAAGTTTCAAAACACCTTCCCTAAACGCTTCAGCGGCGAAAAAGACCCCGTGTTCCCCTGGCGAGAACCACGCCGCGAAGACGGTACTCCGGGGGCGGTAAAATACGACTTTGAAATCCTGGATTTACCGGACGGGTCAAAGCAGCTAATCGGAACCGACCCGCGCCATGGCGACGCACAAGTGTTCGATGCCGTTCTGGTGAAAGGAAAGCCGCCAGACATTCGAGAGTGCCACATCTCGGTTGAAGAAATGGAGGCTTTAGTCGGAACACCAGAAAAAGAAAACATCCACAACAGAGAACCGCAGGCATCTAACTACCACAACTATAGCCCGCCAAAACGCGAAGAACGGTCAAAAGAAGACCAAGATGAACTACAAGCTTAATTCCCTTAAGGAGAAAACCAATGCACAACAATTACCAAACCACTAAACCTATCGCACACAAACGCCGCCGATTCAACCCGTTCATGCGGAAATTCAAACTTAATAATGCCGACTTAGCATTCATCGCCGTTTGCCTGGTTGTCACGATTTATTTAACCCTCGTTCAGCCTTTATTTGTTAGCGTATTCGGCTGTGCAGCTTTACTATTCTTTGGACTTTGGCAGATTTCCAGAACTGTTCCCGTTCTCGAAAAACTGTTCGGCAGCAAGATTCGATTTTGGCATTTAGCTACCGCTGTAATTACAGTGACAGCTCTACTCAATAACTTCCCAACTCCAGCCCAAGCCGTTTTTCTAAGCGGTCTCGAACAATTTATGACGAATCTGGCGAGTGAAGCGGGGGCTGCCGGAGGAGGAACAGCCGTTGATGCTTCAACTATTGCTTTAATTTTCAATGCTATCCGAGGCGTGTTTCTCTTGCTAAGCTGCTACGCAGCTAAACCGGATAAACAGCATTGCCTTTGTTTTTGATTTTTCTATTCCATTTAATTATAAGCTCTCCTTCATTTAATAATTTATGTAGCAATTTTTCTAGTTCTTCTACTGATTCAAATAGTCGAT